>JAXGSX010000016.1:0-23512 GCA_040775225.1 Kiritimatiellia bacterium
GCAAGCCGGCGATTTATGCCGGCGCGTCGAAATTTCAAAGCCTTTGGCTTTGAAATGCTTGTGAATGAAAATGTAATTTTCATGAATAATGCAGGCTAATGAATTTTGGATGCTGTACTGCTTTTACAAGCTGTGTTTTGCAAGCAACTCCCGCGTCTTTCACCGTTCCTCTGACGACATCATTTCAAAGCGTAAACTTCCGGCCTAGTTTGTCAACACCATTGTATAAATTTTACCGGCTTGTATGACAGGCATATTTTTGTGTTTTAAACGATTGGAGTACGTTTGAAAATAGTTCCGCAGAGCATTATTCCGATAGCTCACGCTCGCAATAAACAAATCCCGGGTAACTGATAGTCCTGGCAGTGGAATCGGTCACGCGCAGGTCCAGGCGGTAAAATCCCGGCGCTGGAACCTCGGCTTCCGCATTCACCAACCCTACCGATTCCGCCAGCGGCGCCGCCGGTTTTTCGCAATAAATTTCCCGCTGGAAGGAACCTCTTGGGATGATGCCCGGACGCACCTCTTCAAACGGCCCACTAATCGAAACGGCAATACCGGTAAACAACCGCCCCGGAAACGCTTGCGCCTTCCACGCCAGCGGGATGACCGTCCGGCCGCCGGGTTGCGCTTCAAGCCTTAAAATCGTCTCAATGCTGGCGGGATTCTTCAAGCGGAATGTCGGCGGCAATACGCGCGGCATAAGCCACTGGATTTTCGGCGTGGTCCAAACCGACACGGGTATCTCTTCGCATGCCCCGCCATAGAAATTATGCCATGACCACAAGTTTGCCAGATTTACGCGCAGATAGATTTCCATTTCGCGCGGATCGTAATCCCCGCCAGCAACATAATCGAGCAGCAACGGGTTCTTGCTGGAGCCACGCCACTTCAGATATTCAAGCAATTCCGACCGGACAGCCGGCGGCTGGCCGGCCAAATACGGCTGGGGAAACCAGTTGTTGTGGACCAATGCGCCTTGATTCGGCCCATTGCGCGGCGAAACCGTGCGCCATCTTAAAACGCGCTCGTCGGCCCGGGGAAACACATTGCCCCAGACATGCACCCGCAACCCGCCCAAGTCGGAATGATGGCCCATGGCCGAGCCTTGCCCATAACAAAAATAATTCGTTGCCGAACCGGCATATTCTGCAGCTCTGGCGTCATTGATTACGCATTGCCGGACTTCATAGCCGGCTGTTAAACTCCTCCCGCCGGCGATCGCCTGCCAAGTCCAGTCAAGCCGTGAATTTTCCACCAATAGGTGCTTGGCATAAATGCTTGGTGCAACGCAATAAGCTTTGATATGATGCAAATGGCAGCCCGAAACGCGCAGGTATTGGCCGTGGGAATAGACCCCGTTGCGCCCGAACCAGGCAATTTCGCAATTGTCAACCAGGCAATGCACTGCGTCCCAGGCCATTTCAACGCCCGTTCCATCCGCGGATGGAGCCACCACCGCATCAGGCGGCAATTCATTAGTTGATGATGAGCTGCTATCCGCTCCCGGAACAACCGCCAGGGATGGCGCATCCCGCTCGCCCAGCACGCGAAAGCCGGTCAGGCGGGATCCCGAATGCAATGTAATGCAGGCGGCGCCAACGTCAAAGTGGCTGCAACGCAAAATCGTCCCCTTGGAGCCGTCCATGCCGCGATCGCCGGCCAGAATCACGCCCGCCGGAATGTCAAGAAAATGGCCGCGCAAATCCAATTCGCAATCTCCCGGAACAAAAACAATGCAGCCCTGCCGTTCCGTTTCCGGCATCCGGCGTAATTGCTCAAGACTGGCGGTTAATTCGGCAAGATTTGTAGCCGCCAGCCGCGCCGGCCAGCCGTCAGCCCGGGTGACGGTCGCACGCGGCTGCCCGGCCTCCGCCAGGATGGAATTAAACTCGGCCTGGCTTTGCGTACCATATTTGTAATCCGCCCAGTCGGCTTGGTCCGCACGCCAGACCCAAAACGGATTCGGCGCCGGTTCCATGCGCAATCCCTGCAACGCGGCGGCCGCCGCCCGCTGATCCCCGCGTTCGACGGCCCATGCATACAGCAAATACCATGCTTCCGAACGCTCCATCGCCGGCGTAAACGGATCGGAACAGGCCACGATACCAGCCAGAATGTCTTCCGCGGGACTGCGCTCTCCAAACCCGAACCAACGCTTGGCATGGTCTAAAGCGCCGGCGGATGCTTGCAATTGAGCATGCAGCATTTTGGCGCGCAACAAATCCAATTGCGCGCGTTCCACGCTGCCGCGCGCGGCAAATGATTCAGCCTGATCCAGATACTCTGCGGCCCGTTCCAGCTTCCCGGCCAGCAGATTGCGTTCAATCGCGGTAATAATCTCAAAAACGCAATATTCCCGTCGGTAATATGCCGCGACTCTCAAGGGATGATACGCATTGGTAACCTGAAACACCTGATCATACAATCGGTAAGCAGCAGCATAATCATCGGCTTGAAAAGCGGCGTTGCCGCGCGCCATGGATTCCTGCACAGCCTTGGCCGGCGCCGCAGGTGCGCGCAAAATCGTCCCCATCAGCACTATGATAACGGCGGAAAAAGCTCTGAAAGTTTGCATCGGTTCTTCTCCATCTGGTTATCCATACCGCCCGTTCGCCTGATCGTTCACCCTTACCCGGCGGCATTCAGCATTGCCGCGTCAAAAGCAATCCCCGGCACTTCCGCGGAGTCCCGCAGCCTGCCTTTCGCGCCGAGCGTGCGGCATAGCCATACGTAATCTTAACACTTTCCTGCGTGATATCAGAATTAGTATCCAATCCCAATTGAATATTTGCTTGAATTTACAGTATGAAGTATATATTTTTTATTGCGTCTGGCAATTAACGGAATTAGCCAAGTTGTTCGTAATATTAGCATGAGCTCGATCCCGCTCAAACCGCGGACCTGGGGGCCGATTAATATCGGCCATACGCCCCAGATGACCCTGTTGTGCTGCGAACACCTGGCGCTGCGGTCGCGGCAATGGCACACGAATGTTCTGGTGCGAGTGCCATATTGGCGGCTTTATTGGAATGACCGGCATGGAGCATGCCTCCTGACGGCAGATGGACAACGCTATCCTCTGACCCCGGAACATTTTCTGCTGGTGGCACCCAACACATCGCTTGCCAAGGAGCAACTTCAACCGGTAACGCATTATTACACGCATTTTACCGTGGGCCTGCCTTTTGCGCATGTCCAGAACCGGGTCCATCAATTCCCGGCGCCGCCATTGCTGCTGGAGGCCATGCGCGGCGTATATCCCCGTCATGGCGCGGCCGCCGATCCCGCCACCCAGGCGCGGTGCGCCGCCACGGCCTTGAATTTATGCTGGCACGCGCTCGCGTCCCTGCCGGACGAAGCGCTGCCCGCTGCCGACTGCTACCCGCCCCGCCTGTGGGAACTGCTCAACTGGTGGGAAAGCCAGTATTGGCGGCCGATATCCAACCGCGCGCTGGCGGAACGCATGCGGATGCACCCCACCGCCTTCTGCCGTTGCTTCCGCCAGGCCGTGGGCGCGCCCCCGCAAACCTACGGGCAAATCCGGCGCATTGACCGCGCCTGTCTCCTGCTGCATTTTTCCACGCTCAGCATCAAGCAGGTGGCCGAAGCCGCCGGTTTCTGCGACCGCTATTATTTTTCCTACCGGTTCCGCAAACTGCGCGGGATCAGTCCCGCCGCTTTCCGCCGGCAGTTTTTACACGCCGCCGGAACGGCCCAGCCCTGACCCTGCGCGCATGGAATCCGGAATTTTGAACAGAAGGCAAACCAAGGGCGGAACAAGGAGAATTTGCATGGCCTAAAAACGGACAACAGACGGCTCACCATAGGTTCGCCCTCCAATAAAAAACCAAAACATCCTTGTTCGGCCCTTGTTCCGTCTTCTGTTCAAATCTCCGGCTCCGCCATCCAACACCTCAGGAAACCGGAATTTTGAACAGAAGGCAAACCAAGGGCGGAACAAGGTGAATTTGTTTGAACAAAAAACGGACAACAGACGGCTCACCATAGGTTCGCCCTCCAATAAAAAATCAAACATCCTTGTTCGGCCCTTGTTCCGCCTTCTGTTCAAATCTCTGCTCCTCCCTCTGATCCCTTCTTCCGCCTTCTGTTCCAATCCGCGCAGAATCCGGCAATTTTCGCTTGCCTTCATGCCGGCCTGCGCATATATTGCCCCTCGATGCTGGATGGCGCCGCGCCGCAGTCAACCGGAATCCGCCGGACGCCATCCCCAACCACATACAGGAGCGCGCCGCCATGTCATTCATCACCCTGGTACTGATTCTCGCCGCCTTGCTGGTTATCGTTCTGGGCTCGATTTTCTTCTACTTCATCGGCGTATATATCCGCGCGCTGATGTCCGGGGCGCATGTATCGCTGGCTTCGCTGGTCGGGATGAAACTGCGTCGCGTGCCGCCGGCCATGATTGTGGACACGCGCATCCAACTGGCCAAGGCGGGTTTGAACATCGAAACCGATCTGCTGGAAGCCCATTACCTGGCCGGCGGCGATGTGCGCAGCGTGGTGAATGCCCTGATCGCCGCGGACAAGGCGGATATCTCCCTTTCTTTCCAGCGCGCCGCCGCCATTGACCTTGCCGGCCGGGACGTCTTTGAAGCCGTGCGCACCAGCGTTTATCCCAAGGTGATTGACTGCCCGGACCCATCTAAAAGCGCCACCGGCATGCTCGACGCCGTGGCCAAGGACGGTATCCGGCTGCTGGTCAAAGTGCGCGTGACGGTGCGTATGAATATTGAGCAGGTGGTCGGCGGCGCGACGGAAGAGACCGTCATCGCCCGCGTCGGCCAGGGGATCGTCAGCGCCATCGGCTCGGCGCCTTCCTATAAAAACGTGCTGGAAAACCCCGACTTCATCAGCCGCAAGGTGCTGGAAAGCGGCCTGGACGCGCAGACAGCTTTTGAAATCGTCTCGATTGACATCGCCGACATCAGCGTCGCCGGGATGGCCGACGCCGCCAACGGCGGCGCCCTGCTGGAGACCGAACGGGCCGAGGCCGACAAAAAAATGCGCCAGGCCGAAGCGGAAGGCCGGCGCGCCATGGCCACCGCCGCCGAGCAGGAAATGCGCGCGCGGGTGCAGGAGATGCAGGCCAAGGTGGTGGAAGCCCAGGCGGAAGTGCCCCGCGCCCTGTCGCAAGCCCTGCGGGAAGGCAAACTGGGCGTCATGGATTACCTGCGCATGCAGAACCTGGTCGCCGACACCAGCATGCGGGAATCCATATCCGGCGAATCCCAGCCGGCCCGTAAGGAAGACAACTGAGCAATTTTTTAAGGTGTGAGAGTTTAACGGAGCCAATTTCAAAAGTCATGTCCAAAAGGTCGGGGTGTAACCCGACCCTCCAAAAATGGGTTGTTTTTCCATTTTGGAGGGACGACTTCCACGTCGTCCGAAACTTTTGAAAGTAACGCAACGGTTTATTGAGGGTTCAGCGGTTAGTGGAGGTTAAAGAGTAAGCCAACCTCCAACTTCAAAGAACCGTTGAACCTGCCTGACCACCGGCAACCCTGAACTCCGGATACTATGTTGCACATATCACAAATCGCATTGGCTTCCTCGCTGGAAGGCGTGATCTGGCTGGTATTCGGCCTGATCTGGGTAGCCGCCCAGCTATTCCAGCGTTCCCTCAGGAAAAATCAGCGTACGCATAAGCCGCCGGCGCTGCCCAGCCTGCCGGGCGATGCGGAAAACCGCGATTTGGATGATTTCCTGGCTGAAATGCTGGAAAGATCCGCGCCGGAAATGCAGCCGGAAGCACCGCCGCCGCGCCCAACGCCGGCCGCGCCGCAGGTTCCGCATCCGGCAGCGCGCCCGGTATATCACCGGCGCACCGGCAAAACTCCCGGGATGAAGATCAGCTTGCCGGCCAGACCGGCGCCCGCGCCGGTGGTTGCCGCCGCCAAGCCTGGCCGGACCGCCGCGAAAGCCTTGGCCATGAAAGCCGCGTCCGCCAAGGCCGCGGCAGGAACGCTGGCGCAAAGGGTGCAGGCTTTCCAAACCGGGGCGGCGCTGCGCAACGCCGCGCTGCCCGCCATGCCTGCGATGCAGCCGCAGCCGTTCACGAACCGGGCGCCACACGGCTTAACCGCGTCCTTGAAATCCGCCGCCGGCATGCGCCGCGCCATCCTCTGGCGGGAAGTCGTGGACAAGCCGCGGGCGTTGCAACCGTATTAACCCGCCTGCAACTGGCGCAAGGCCTCGTACAGCACGATGCCGGCGGCCGTGGCGAGATTCAGCGAACGCACCCGGCCGGCCCGCAGGGGAATGGCCCGCACCCGGCCGGGATAGGCCGCAAGCAAGTCCGCCGGCAAGCCCCGGCTTTCACTGCCGAAAACCAGGGCATCGCCGGGCCGGTATGTCACCGCGGTGTATGACACCGGGCCGCCGGTGCTCAGGAAATGGCAGCGCGCCGGCGGCGTCATGGCAAAAAAATCCTCCAGCCGATCGTGCCGGACCAGCTCCACCGCGTCCCAGTAATCCAGGCCGGCCCGCCGGACCGCGCCATCCGTCAGGCGGAATCCCAGCGGCCCGATCAGGTGCAGCGGCGAACCGGTCGCTGCGCACAGTCGCGCGATATTGCCGGTGTTGGGCGGTATTTCCGGCTCGACAAGCGCCACGCGCAGCGGCGGTTCGGGCCAGCGCAGCTTAATCCGGCAATGCCGGTCATGGGTGTGTGTTTGGGATTGCATGCGCCCGTCTTTTCAATATAATACCGCCTCATGCAAAGCACGGGTATTTCCGCCGAACGCCCGCTGGATGCCGGGGACATCAATCTTACCCCCGCGGAACTGCTGGCCATCCTTGACCACAAGCGCCGGATGGCTGCCGCCGGCAACCCGGCCGTTACCCTGGAAGAGGCGATTAACCATTTCATTCTGCACTTTCGCCTGGAATGGCTCAAGGAAAAACACCGGCGCGACAACCGCGACCAGATGCAGGAAATCGAGCGCCATAAATATTTCCGGTCGCAAAACGAGGGCCGCGATATCGGCCGGGCCCTGGCGGCCGAGGAATGGTGCGCCCGCTATGCCGCCATCTGGCGCGCGGAGCGCGAGTCGCTCGAACGCAACGGCTTCCTGAAAATCAATGTCGTCGTCGCCGGCGAGCATGGCCTGCATACCCGCCCCGCTTCGCGCCTGGTGGAAATGATCCGGCAATACGACTGCGAGGTTTACCTGCACCGGCCGGACCTGACCTATTACAATTTTCTCCTGCAAGGCCGGCCGTACGTCAATGTTAAATCAATTATCAACCTGCTGACCATGGACGCCGTACAGGGCGAACAACTGGAATTCATCGCCGCCGGCCCGGATGCCGAACGGGCGTTGGCGGCTATTGCGCAGCATGTCAAAAGCGGCAGCCCGCGCGAGCCGGCGCCAATTTTCTGAAGCCAAACACCGGAGCTTATCCGGCGGCGGCGGGCATAAAGGGGCGGATGTGGCGCTGCAGGTGCGCTTCCATCTCTGCAGCATACTCATCCTGATGCGCGCGCAGGAGCCGCTCCATGCGCCCGGCGAATAGTTTCCGTCCCGCGGAATCAGCCGCCGCCAGCACGGCGCCATACCCGGCGTGGAGCAACTGGCGCAAATCCGCATTCCCCGCGCCGGCCTGCAGCAGCTTGCTCAGTTCCGCGCCGGACAGGCCGCCCAATGCCGGGATGCGCTCCGGCGCGGCGCTGAAAGCCGCGGCGCCGCGCATCCGCCGGAAATGCTCCGCGGAACAGGCATGGATTTCCAGGAACAAATCCCGATCGTGGCGCGCGATGATTTTTAATTCCTCCAGGCAATAAGTCCCGGATGTTTTCAAATGGAAATCCGCGCCCAATACCCGCGCCATGATGGGATACAGGCTGAATTTGTCGCTGCCGGCATGCACGCTGATCCGGAACCCCAGGCGGCGCCCCAGTTCGGCCAGTTGGCCGAGATATTGCTCAAAAACGTCCAGGTCGGCAACCCGCCGGTCTCCCTCCATACGGGTGTAATAGTCTACGGCCGGCTCAAAATGCCCGGGGAACCGCGGCGCCAGTTCCGTTACCCGCACGTCCGCTCTGGCCAGTTCGGCCATCAGCGCGCGGATATCTTCCAGGCGGGTCGGAGCCGCAGTTTCATCCATGGCGACTTCCGTGGTAAAGTCCCGATTGCCCTGCAGGCCCAGGGAAATCTGGTAAAGATCGCGCAACTTGCAGACGATGGCATCCATGCCCGCCGGAGCTTCATGGGAAACATCGTAGGTAAAATGGGTGCACCCGGCCTGCGCGGCCTGCACCACTTCCTGGACGTTCCGCAAGCGGTCGCCATCGGCGCCCCATGGCCGGCGCAAGTCCGCGGCATAGGCGCTGCAAGTGGCGCTGTCAATTACCTCCTGAAAAGTCCGCCCGGCCAGTTGTATTTCGCGCGCGGATTGCTGCGCCAGCATCACGGACAAATTGGAGCGGGCGGCCGCACGGGCCTGGATTTCGTTGCCCAATCTCCAGGGAGAACGGTAGCCGAAACCAAAAATCGGACCGGCATCCAACACCGCCGGACGGGTATGCGGAAATTGCCTGCGCAACTCGTCAGGCTGGAGTGTTTCCATCTTTACATCCTCGTTCGGACAAAATGCCGCTCGCGCACTGCATGCATCCGCAATCGAATCCACGCCTGGAATTCAGGCATGCACGCGCCATGCCCCGGCAGGATTTACCTTTCCGGTCTGTTGCGGCGCACCATGGCGGCATCCACCACCAGCCGCAATTTTTTTACTGTTTTTTTTGCCGCGCCGGCGCGGGACTGCAGGCGTTTCAATATTCGCGGCCCTTCCATCCGCGCCATTTCCGACAGCCACACGGAATTTTCCACGCATAGCGTCAAAGTCTGCCGCTCCAGCCGCGCCGGCCAGACATGCCGGGCCAGCGCCAAGCCGGCCACGTCCGCCCAATGATTCTGGATATCGAGGAGCACGGCAAAATCCGTGCTGGTTTCCAGCTTGCGGCAAAAATCCATGATGACCTCGCCAGCCGGCACCGCCTCCCTGCCCGCCGGCGGCAGGTAATCCAAACCCAGGCGTTCGCGCTGGATCATCCAGGCGCTGCGATCACGGCACCCTTTCCGGACAGGCTGCGGGAGCATGTCGCGTCTGTTTTCCATGTCATTTAACCTGTCTGGGCGCCGGGCGCGCCGGCGGCGCGGTGCGCCCGCCCGCAGCCGGCCGGCCGGAAAGCACGCCGGCGCCGCCCAGGTCGCCCAGGCGAGCGTTTTCCAGGTCCGTCCACAAGGTGCCTTCGCCGGCATGGATGATGCGGATATTGAGGCGGTCGTTCAAGCCCGCGGCAAATTCCGCCAGGCTGTAGGCCTGGGGATCGCCGAAAGCCTGCACCTTCATGACCTGCCCCTTCGCCTTTTCGCCTTCAACCAGTTGGATCACCTCGGCTTCGGCCTGACCGAGTTTCAAGGTACGCTCGGCGCGTACGCCGGCGGTCTGCTGCTCGATTTCCGCCACGCGGCGCGCGGCCTCCGCCAGGGTCAAGGCGACTTGTTTTTCCTGGTCGGCCTTGATTTCCGCCTTTAATTTTTCCGTCTCCTGGGCCACCTGGGCGCGGCGTTGTTCGATCAGCGCCTGCTCGGTATTCAACTGCGCCAGCTTGCGCGCGGTATTCTGCATTTCCCGGTTGGTCAGGTCCTGCTCCGCCGCAATGCTGGCCTGCTGAATCGGATCGAGAATCTGCATCGGCACGCCCACATGGCGGATCAGGGCATTGTGCACGATGATGCGTTTTTCCTTGAGCGTGCCGGCCAGGGTCTCCGTCAGGTCCTTCTGGAATTTCTCACGGCCTTCGCCGACGACGAAATCCTTGGCGCCATAGGCGGAACCCTTCAGGCGCGAAACGGAAAGAATCTGCGGCAGGATGATTTTTTCCACCACCGCCGGCAGATCGCCGTAATTGCGGAAAATTTCCGCCAGCGCTTCCGGCAGCAACTCGAATTCCACCGTCATGTCCAGGCTGATGTCGAACCCGTCACGCGAGGGGAATTCCACCATCTGGTTCAAGGCAAACGTGGCCAGCGTGTCGTCGGGCCGGCCGGCCGGCATGGCCGGCGCTGCGCCCGCGGATTTCTCATTGCTCCGAACCATGGGCGCGCTGCGGGAGCGTTGATCCAGCGCCGCCAGGTTTTCCGATTTTTCCAGGTACACGCGGCGCTGCTGCTGCTGCTCCATGAGCGTAGTGCGCTGCAACTCATCCGTGGCTTTGCTCTGGGTGACAATCTGGCGCTTGGTTATAACTTCTCCGCCGGCGCCCAGCAGCGATACCTGGTTGACGCCCACTTCCAGCACATCCACCTTGTATTCGCGGGAATTGACGTAATACAACCCCGGCTGCAGCACATCGGCGCGCACGCCCTTTTCACCCCCCCGTGCAAATTCGCCCGCGTCCGGCTGCTTGCCGGAAAGCGACGTCAGCACGCCCACGTAGCCGACGGGAATGCTGACGGCGTCAATGACGTCAATCACGTACCCGTAGGAATTTAGGCGGTACTTGCCCGGCCCCAGCACATGCCGCCAGATGCCTTTCTGGCCGGCTTCGGCCAGGAACTCGCCCTCCGGCAATTCCGCGCCGACCTTGGAAGTGACGATACCGATTTTGCCGACGGGAATCGCCACGATCGGCACGATTTCCACGTCGTAAAGCACGGGGTTGAGAAAATGCCGGCCTTCGCCCAGCACATCCTCGCGCACGCCTTTCTGGCCCGGCCGCGCCAGAATCTGGCCCGGCTCCAGCGGCTGGCCGGTTTTGGCGGTGACCACGGCCATGTATCCCGGCTCGACATAGAAACGGCAGAAACCCCACTGCCAGAACAACCAGGCCAGCGCGGCCATTGCCACCAGGGTAAAAATGCTGGAAATTGATTTTTTCATTGCCGTCCCTCCTTGTCCGACGCCGGAAGCAGCGGGGTGAAGATTCCTCCCAGGCCGTCGGGATTGTCGGCGGCCAGCAGCGAGTCAATTCGCGGCGCGATTTTGCGGTAGAGGGTATACCGGGCGAAATTCAAACCCGTGCCGAAAGCCCGCACCTGCTCGGCATACACATCGGCCTGGGCCTTGTTCTGCAAACCGATCACATCGCGCTCCGCGCGGGCGCCGCGCAACCGGGCCTCGGCTTGGAAGGCGGCCGCGGCGTTTTCCAGTTGCGCCACCTCCAAATCCTTCTGGGCGGCAACCACGCGCACCGCCTGGTTCTGCTCCGCTTCGATCACGGCCTGAATGCGCGCGGTTTCGGCGACCACTTTTTCCTTGTTCTGTTCCGCCAACATTTCCTGCCGGGTCAGTTCGGCCTTGGAGCGCGCCTGCTCGATCTGCTGCTCGTATTTCAAGGCATTCTGCACCGCCACCTGCCGGTCGCGGATGATGCTGGCAATCTGGTCGGGCGGGAGGATATTGCGGATCAGCACCGACTTGATCGCCACGCCCCACTCCTGGCACTGCTCCTGCAGGTGCTGCTGCAGCACGTTTTGAAATTTCTGCCGGGTCTCGCCCACGATGTAATCAATCGCCGGATTCTTGCTGCCTTCCAGCCGGCTGAACCCGCGGGCGCGCGGCAGAATTACTTTCTTGACCACATCCTCCATGTCGCCCACCCGGTGGGTCAGCAAGGCGGCCGAATCCCGCATGATGGCGAATTCCAGGGTGCCCTCGACATTCACCGTGAACCCGTCCAGCGTCAGGAAACTGATGGCATCTTCGCCGCTCATCTCGAATCGCTGGCTCTGCAGGTTAACCTCCACGACGTTGAACAAGTAAGGATTGAGGTAATAGGTGCCGGGATCCAATACCGCCGGCTGCACGCCTTTCATGCCATCCTGCACCAGGAAAACATTCAGTTCGGCGGAGGGCAATTCCGCGTTCAGAGGATCCCGCCCTTCCTGGGACGTCACCACGCCCACATAGCCGGCGCGGATGGCGGTGGCATCGAAGAACCGGACATTGTAGGCGTAAGGATTGATGCGGTATTTCCCCGGGCGGAGCACTTCCGCCACAATGCCCTTGGTGTCGGGGCCGGCAATGATCTGCCCGGCCTCCAAATCCCTGCCATACAGCCGGACCAGCACGCCCACCTTGCCGGGGGGCACATCCGTGATCGGCGCAATCCGCCACCCCCAGACGTAGGGATTGCGGAAGTAACGTCCCTCGGGCAGCACTTCCATCTGGATGCCCTTCTGATCGGGGGCATCGGCCATAATCTGGCCGGACGGCAGGTCGCGCCCAACCTTGCGGACCAACACCGCCAACTGGTCCGGCCCCGGTTCGATTCTCCAGAAAAACCAGATCCATCCCGGCCCCAGCAGCACCGCCGCCAGAATCGCCAGTCCCAACCAGGTCATGGGACTGAACCATGCCGGGTTAATCGCTTTGACTTCGCGCATATCCACCTCCATGGGAAAATTGCAAATTGACGCCAACTTCCTTTCGCGTTAAATTTAAACTATGCCAAAGGGTTTGTCAAACACCATGCGTTGGACGTTAGCCGCGGCAACCGTCGCCGTCATCGCAGCCGTCATATTTTACGCCGCATACCGCCATTGGCGCTATCATGCTTATGACGCCATCATTCTCGCGGCCGCGAACGAGCATAATCTGCCGGCGGAACTGCTCCGCGCGGTCATCCGCCGGGAAAGCGGGTTCAACCACCGCAGCGTTGGCAAGGCCGGCGAAATCGGCCTGATGCAGGTCACCCCCGCCGCCGCGGCCGACTGGGCCGTCGGCGCCGGCCGCGCCAGTTTCAACAAATACGAACTATTCAAGCCCGAAATCAACATTCAGGCCGGCGCCTGGTACCTGAGCCGCGCCTGCAAATACTGGCGCGCCAAGGCCAACCCGCTGCCTTATGCGCTGGCGGAATACAACGCCGGACGTTCCAATGCCCAGCGCTGGGCCAAAAATGACCGTAATGATCCCAATGTATTCTGGAACAATATCACCTACCCGATTACCCGGCGTTATATCCGCGATATCATGCAGGATTACCGCCGGCATGACCCGCAGGCCGCCGTCCCGCCAACCGCGGCGCGGCGCGGCGTCGCGCCGGAGTAATCCGGGCCGGCCCAGCAAGTCCGCGACGGAGACGCAGCGCAAGCATATGCAACCCCAAAAAACCGCCATTGTAGTGCTGGGCGCGCCCAACGATGCCGCAGGCCGGCTGTCCGCCATGGCTGTCGCACGCTGCCGCCAGGCTTTGTGCGAATTCGCGCGGCATCCGGACGCCTGCATCCTCCCCACCGGCGGCTGGGGCGCGCACTTCAACACCACCGACAAGCCGCACGGCTATTACACCAGGCGCTTTCTGCAGCAGCAGGGCATTCCGCCGGACCGTTTCCTGGAGTGCGCGGAAAGTTCCAACACGATTCAGGATGCCGAATTATCCCGGCCGATTATCGCCCGCCACGGCATAACCGCTATCATCGTCGTCACTTCCGATTTCCACCTCCCGCGCGCGCAATTCCTGTTTCAACGCGCTTTTCCGGGAATGGAACTGGCGTTTTCGGCGGCCAGGACCGACCTGCCGGCAGCCGAGTTGGCGCGCTTGCAGGCGCATGAAACCAGGGCGCTGGCGGCCTTGACGCAAACTTTCAAAAGCTGACTTTTGGAAGCAAATCTCCTGTATGCCTGATTTTTCACGCCTTGCGTTTTTATTCCGTAATGACCTTAATTCCATATCCGCGCAGAATTTCCGCGCAGGACTCCACATGCGACCTGTCCGGCAGGGGGACTTTCGGCATGGTGTCCGGCAGGGAAAGCGAAGCATATTTCGAATGTGCGCAGTCATTATAGGGCAGCAGCCGCATCTTCGTAATCCGGACGCCGGACAACAGCGCCCCCACGCCGTGCAGCGTCTCCGTATCATCGTTGTGCCCGGGAAAAAGCGGCATCCGGATTTCAACGCGCGCGCCCGCGCCGGAAAGCCGGCGCAGATTGTCGAGAATCTTCCAGTTGGAACGCCCCGTGCAGCGTAGATGTCCTGCCTCCGTGATGTGCTTCACGTCGTATAAAAACGTGTCCACATAGGGCAGCATCGCGGCAAACGTCTCCCACGCAGTCATGCCGCAGGTGTCAAGCGCCGTGTTGATTCCCTCCCCCTTCGCCGCAAGCAGCAGCGCAAGCGCAAAATCCCGCTGCCTCGTCGGCTCGCCGCCGGAAAGCGTCATGCCGCCGCCGTTCGTGTAGAAAATTTTGTCCTCCGCAACGATGCGGATAACCTCCTCCACGGTCATTTCCTTCCCGTACAGATGGAGCGCGCCGGCATAGCAGACCTCCGCGCACATACCGCAGGAAACGCAAGAGTTCCTGTCGAGCGTGTGAACGCCGTTTTCCAGTTTGTGGGCGACTTGCGGACATGCGCGGACACACGCGCCGCATCCGACGCACTTTTCCGCGTAAAACGCGAGTTGCGGACGCGGCGCGATGCTCTCCGGGTTGTGACACCAGACGCAGCGCAGCGGACAGCCTTTCAGAAAGACCGTCGTGCGGATGCCGTCGCCATCGTGGATGGCAAACCGCTTGAAATCCGTTACAATTCCTTTCATTTTATCTAGATGATTTGTCTGGATACCCCGTGTTTATCCTGTGCGGGACCTGCTTCGTCTTTTAAACAATCGCTTCCGCCCGCCGGATGAATGCATCCTGCTCCGCCTTGCACATGTTGTTGAACAGGACGTTCCAGCCGCAGACGCGGATTTGTAAATTCTGATACTTCCCGGGATGCGCCTGTGCGTCGTGCAGGGTGGAGGCGTTGAAGACGTTGAACTGAATCGTCGTACCGCCGCCCGCGTCGTAGGCGCATAACAACGCCTTCATCGCCGCCATACCGTCCTCGCCGCGGACCGCCGTTTCGTGCAGCATCGCATCCAAACCGTGCCCCTCCGTGAACTGCGCCGGACAGGTTGCCAGCGCCGAACGGATCAGCGCCGTCACACCCTGCCGGTCCATGCCCTGCGTCGGGGAGGCGTTCTTGCTCGTTTCCTCTCCGGCAAGCCTGCCGTCAGGCGTCGCGGGAGTTTTTTTGCCTAGCTCGATGTACTGGCGCGCAGAGTGGAGCGTCATCTTCCAGACGCCGCCGCGGGAGTTGGGCCTTCCCTGATATGACGCCGCAAACCGGCAGATTTTTTCCGCACAGGCGTCGGACTCCGGTTCGCCGCAGCCGAATTTCTGCGGCAGGGCAAGCGCTTGCGCCCGCAGATTCACGTCGGACCAGTTTTCCGCAAGGACCTCTTTGAGCCGCCCGAGCGTCACGGCATGCCGCACGAACACAAGCTGTTTTACCGCCATGAGCGCGTCTACCGCGGAACCCAGTCCGCCTGCGATCATGACCGTCGTTTCGTATTCCGCGCCGTCGTGATAGGCATCCCTCGCGCGTTCCAGGCTGCTCGTGATCGTCGCGGAAAGCATATTCGAGGGATTGACCGCGCCGAGCATGCCTTCCATTTCGTTGACCGCTCGGATGCCGCCCTCAAAAACCGCGGTTAGCTCCTCAAAATATTTCGCTTCCACCGTTTCGTAGATGTCGGAATCGTTACAGCGCGCCAGCGCCCGCACAAGACTGCCGAGCAGGTTGATGTAGAACGGAGCCGTCGAAAATTCCCCCGCGCGAACCGCGAATTCATAGCAGCCCTTCACGTCGAAATCCCACGCGCGTTCCTGCGGGATGCCGCGGGAAAGGAACGTCTTCCGCACGTTGTCCTCGCAGATAAAAACGAAACTCGAATGACCGCGGCGGATCATGTCGATGATCTTTGCCAGATACGCCGCCGGCGCCCTGCGGGAATACTTGACCTGAATTTTCGGATTGAAGATGCCGAGTGCGTCGTAAATCTCAAGAATGCGCATCGTCACGTCGCTGACCTTCGTTTTCCCGTCGGGATAGGTGCCGCCCAGATAAAGCGGCTGTCCCCAGTAGTTGCCGATGGCGGAGAACTGCATCAGAAAATAGCCGATGAAGCCGTCAAGCTGCTCCGCGGTATGCCGGCCCGCGGCAAGGTCATCGTGATACGGCCGCTCCAAATCGCGGTCCAATCCGCTGCCGAGCGAGCGCACCTGATAGGAATCAACGCTTTCGGAAAGCATGAAATACAGATAGATCAGCATGAGCCGCTCGAAAAGCGTCTTCGGCGCGCCGTTCGCCAGACTGCCAAGACAGTCCGAGATCAGCGGCGCTTTCTCAAACGTGCAGCCCGCCGCGTAGTCCCGCAGACGGCACAGCAGACGCAAAATCGCGCCATAGGTGACGGCGATGCCGTCAAAATACGCCGCTTCCGCTTCGGTGAGCGGCCCGTTTTTCTCCCGCTCCGCGCGGAACGCCGCCGCCCGGTCGCGGATGCCAGGAAAACCAAGCCGGTAGAGCGCGCCCCAGTCCGGGACCGCGTGGTCGTAATCCATCCAGACCGCAACATCTCCCGACGCGGAATACGCGCGGATAAATTCTTTCGATGCGTCTGTCATCGGTACCTGTGCGCTCCAGCGGCTGACCGTCACGCCGTTCAGGGGACGGTTCCAGTTGTAGAGCAGAACAAAATAATCGTGCGGGTCCACGCCGATGCGCATGTGGTCGAGTACGAACGCGAACGCCTTCGCCTTGATGACGGGGTGCGCCGTGTCGGGCAGCGCGTCCACATAGGCTTTCAGCGTCTCCGCCATTTCCCTGTCGTCAAGACCGGTTGCGGGGTCCCCCTCCCAGCCGTGGTACGCCATGCGCGCGAAGGCATTAAACGGTTCGGTTGTTTTGTGATATTTATTTTCAAGATACGGGCGGTCCACAAGAAGCTGTTCCAGCATAAAGAAGCCTCCTTCGAATTGCATAAAATTGACACCTGAATTTTGCACGAATATTGGTGTAGAAATGATTTAAAGCAATCATAGCAAGTGCAAAATAAATTTTGCACAGTTATCTGTTGTCACCCATATGTTTACACAAGCACAGTTTCCGGAAACACCAATATTCGCCGGCAGCCGGCCGCGCGATTTTGGCGCAGGGCTTTGTTGCTCGGGGATTTGCGGTATATTTATACAGCGGCACCCCTCGCGCCGCGCCCTGCGCCAAACTTGCGCGGTGCAAAATTCAGGTGATAACACATCGCTTTTTCAGCCGGACGCGTATTGCTTCATATAGACCACGATGGAGCGCTGAAATGGCGGCAGTTCGATCCGGGCGCCGCTGCACGTCAGCGTTCCCTCCGCTTCCGACCATGGGTCATAAAAGGAATATTCGTCCGCAGGCTGTTCCAGGTCTCGTGGTATTTTCAGCGACTCCAGGATCGGCGCTTTAATTCCCCCTTCGATCTCCGTTTGCCAGTGGCTGTGCTTGTCCCGGCACCATAGGATGGTCTGCTTTCTGCCCCGCAGCCCGTAGATGCGCAGCTCGTGGGTCTCGGTATAATATGGCTCAAACCTCTCTGCGACCGGGTCTATGCCGCGCAGCGCCCGCGCAAAACGGGCAAAATGCCAGTACAGATTGTGCTTTTCAACGTAAATGTAATCCCAGTGCCAGGACTGCCCGGTGCCCGCGCTGCCGGCAAAAAACGGGGCAAACGTCTGGTCGTGTAAAAGCACACCTTTGCAGTCGTTTTCGTAAAGGTGCGAATAACGGCTGTGATTTGCCTCGACGGCGCCGACTTCGGCAATGATCGCCGGTTTCAAAGGGCAGCGCCGCCGAAGCTCACCGATGGCGTCGGCGGCGAGCACATCGGCCGGGCCACGGCAGACATCCATTGCCGCGCCGGGGTCCAGATATCGGTGGACTTGCAGAAAATCGTTGCAGGGCGACTGGCAGACCGCGTCGTAAATCTGGTACCCGGTCGATTCTGAATAGCTTCCGATGTTCTGAACAATCATCTGCTTCGGGAATATCCGGCCGACTTCGCCGTACATGTATTCGCTCCACGGCAGCCAGTCGGCTATCGGGCCGGTGCAGTTGATTTCGTTCCAGAATTCCCAGGCAAACACGGCTGCAGACTCGCCCAGCCCGGCATCGGCAAGGTACCGGACCTTGTCGAGGTAGGCCTGACGCCCTGATCCGGAGGTCAGAAACTCATGCATGTCCCGGAAGATGCCGTGATAAATCACCTTGTCCATCGAGATCGCACCCGGAAACAACAACGCGCTGTGCGTCGGGGAGATTCTGCGAAAAAGTTCGAACGTGAACTTGATTTTGATTCCCAGCGCTTCCGCATAGGAAAGAACGGTCTTGATGTGCGAGAGGTTTTTGTCGCTGAAGACGCCGAATTTTTCCGGCATAACATCAAAAAAGGGCACCCCCAGGTAAATCCGCGTATAGTTCCCGCCGTTCCGTGCGAGCGACTCCATCCAGAACCGATATTTGGCCAGAACCTCCTCTTCGGGAAGCTGCTGATCGTTGCGAACCATGCACAAATTCAAGCCGATCGGAATGTACGTTCGGCCGTCGGCATACTGGAAATACGCGGGCGCGGCGGACGATATGTCGATGTTCTTCATGATGCGGCTCCGGTTTGAGCAAACAAAAGGGGGGCGCCACGGGTCCAGCCCTTGACAATTGACAATGCCGCACGGCTAATATCACCAGGGCGATTTCAGCCCGGCCGTGTCCATGGCATCCTGCGCGGCATGACCATGGATTACGGCCATGCAAAAAGCCATGCTGAAGCAGAAACGAGCCGCCGGTTGGATATTCTTTTGGTATTTGAACATTGGTCTACCTCCAGATCAAATGATGGCAATATATTTATTAAAATTGTATGATTAAAGCATCCTGAATTGCAAGGAATTTTTAGTTTCCATTGCGCAGCAATACACGATCCCTGCGCGATCAGGGCGGCCGAACAGGCGCGCTTGCAGGCGCATGAAACCAGGGCGCTGGCGGCTTTGACGCAGCATGCCGGCGGGGAGCAGTCAGGCCAAGCCCGCCAGTAGCCGGAGCGTCAGATCCATGGGCAACCCGATGATGGTGGTCGGGTCGCCGCGCACTGCCGCGATGATCGCCGCGCCGGCGCCCTGCAAGGCCTAGGCGCCGGCGCAACGCCAGGGCTTGACTTGCGCCACATAATGCCGGATTTCCGGCGGCGCCAGGGCGCGCAGCCGCACGCGCGCCGCAACATACCCGCGGCGCATTGCCCGACGCCCGCGCGCTTCCGCCGGCGCCAGGAGGCAGATACCCGTGCCGATCAGGTGTTCCCGCCCCGCCAGTTCCCGCAACAGCCGCGCCGCCGAGGCGGCGCGCGCGGCGGGCGTCCGCCCGCGCGGCTTGCCGATAATCCTCAGGCGCTTCCGGTTAGCCCGGCCATCCGGGAGGCATAGCACCGTGTCCGCCGCCAGGATTGCCGCCCGGGGATGGCGCGGCGCCGCCGCGCGCGCCTTCATTTGGGCCAGACGTTCCAGGTAATGTTTAAGGGACTCGCCCGGCGCCGGCGGCGGCTCTGCCACAATAGCCGGCGCTCTGCGGAACTTGATGCCGGCGGCGCGCAGCAAATCCGCGCGGGCGGCGGAAGCGGAAGCGAGAATTAATTCAACCGGCATTGTTCACTCCGGCAAAAATTTTTCCGGCGGGCGCGCCGCCAGCAATTGCACTATGCGCTCTTTCAGCGCCTCCACGCCTTCCTGCCGCAAGGCTGAAAGCGCCAGGGCGTCGGGAAAATCCCGCTGCAGTTCCGGGAGCGCGGCTTGCGCCGCCGGAGTGTCAATCTTGTTCAGCACCAGCAGCCGCGGCGCTCGGTCAGCCTTGATTTCAGCCAGGGTTTTTTCCACCACCGCCAGGTGCTCCCGGAGGTAGCGGTGGCCGGCATCCAGCACCAGCAGCAGGAGATCGGCTTCGCTGATCTCCTCCAGGGTGGACCGGAAAGAAGCCACCAGGCCATGCGGCAGATGCCGGATGAAACCCACGGTATCGGTCAACATCGCCTGGCGGCGATCGGGCAGGAACACGGCGCGGCTCTTGGTGTCCAGCGTGGCAAAAAGGCGGTCATCCACGTAGGCCTCCGCCGCGCTGCAGGCATTCAGGAGGGTGGATTTTCCGGCGTTGGTATAACCTACCAGGCACACCTCCGGCATCCGCCGCTGGCGGCGGGTGAGTTGCCGGCGGCGCTGGATTTCCTTGAGCTTGCGCTTGATGACGGTGATGCGCGCCAGCATCGGCGCGCGCCGCTATTGCATCGGACTCTCGCCGGGGCCGCGCATGCAGATGCCGCCCTGGAAGCGCTGCTGGGCTTCCAGCACGGGAATCCGGCCGGCAAGGTATTGCAGTTGCGCCAGTTCCACCTGGATTTTAGACTCGGCGGTCTGGGCGCGGCGGGCGAAAATCCGCAGAATGAGTTCGGTGCGGTCAATCACCTTGATGCCGGCCGCCTGGCGCACATTCGCAGCCTGCACCGCCGAGAGTTCATTGTCAAAAATCAGCAGATTGGCTTCCGCCGCCCGGCCGGCTAACTGCACCTCCGCCAATTTGCCCTGGCCGATCATCAAGGCGGAGTCCGGCCGGTCCCGGTGCTGGGTAATGGCGCCCACCACCGCCGCGCCGGCGGTGTCCGCCAGCCGCGCCAGTTCCGCGAGCGAGTCCTCCGCCTCGGCGCGCAATTGCCGGCCGATCACCACCTGGACTAGCAATGCCCGCTCGGCGGTTGCGGTTGTGTTGCTGTCAGATTGCATGAATCATCCGCTGCCAATTGTATGTTGCGTATGCCGCCGCCAGACCGGCGTCTGGTTTTGCTTGCGGCCG
The DNA here is from genome assembly GCA_040775225.1 of Kiritimatiellia bacterium. GTDB lineage: Bacteria > Verrucomicrobiota > Kiritimatiellia > JAAZAB01 > JAAZAB01 > JAXGPF01. Next base: position 20,729 of record JAXGSX010000016.1, read on the forward strand.
GCTGCCTGGCGCAATTGTTTGCGGGTTTTCACGTGCGGCGCCGCCTGCCATTCCGCCAGGGCGTTGTACAACTCCGGATTTTCAAATCCCGGACACCGCCGGTTGCGCCATTGCCGCCGCGGATTGGCATATATCCAGCAGACCTTGCCAAGGTTGAGCAGGCAGGCATGGCAGGCGCGCACGGGCTTGGAACTGCGTTTCATTGTCGGATAGTAGCACAAGGCGCATATCAATACAAGCCGGCGGCAAATCACCCCCCATTAGATCATATCTGATCTGACGTGGCGCCGACGTCCCGTCGGCATCCCGGCCGGTTCCGTCCGGCTCAGCAAAGCTTCGCCCTCCAGCGGAATAAGGCGGGTGCGTGAACCCATACCGGGCAGATGCAACCATGCAGGACATGATTTGCATATGTTTTCAGGTTTGCCGGTTTAGATTCTGCCGGAAAAGGCTGAGTTGTCAGACGAAATCACTTTTGCGCCATTCCGGATTTGCAATGTCCGGCAAAAGCGGATATTTTTCACCGCGTATGTTGTACGACACCCATGCGCATTTCGACTTGCTGGTGGATTCGGCTGCGCCCGACGGCGGCATCCCGGCCCTGCTCCAGCGCGCCAAGGATGCCGGCGTCACCCGCATGCTGGCGGTCGGGGGCACTCCGGCTGCCAACCGGCAAGCCCTGGCATTGGCCCGGCAATATCCCGCGCACATCCGCGCCGCCGCGGCCCTGGACCGCAGACAGTCGCCGGCACCGGCGGAACTGGCCGATCTGGAAAACCTGCTGGCGGAACCCGAGCTTGCGGCCGTCGGCGAAACCGGGCTGGATTTTTGCCATGGCCGGCGGGACGATCCCGCGCCTCGCCGGCTTTTCCGCCGCATGCTGGAATTGGCGCGTAATCACCGTTTGCCGGTGATCGTCCACTGCCGCGATGCCGACCGGGAAATTCTGGAGGATTTGGCCGCGCATGCCACCGGCTGGACCGGCGCGCCGGACGCCATCGGCGTGCTGCATTGTTTCACCGGCGGCCCGAACTACGCGCGCCGCCTGCTGGATTTGGGATTCTATATCAGCTTCAGCGGCATCATCACTTTTAAAAACGCCGCGGAAATCCGGGCGGCGGCCGCCATGGTCCCTGACGACCGCCTGCTGCTGGAGACCGACGCGCCGTTCCTGGCGCCGGAACCGTTGCGAAGCCGGCGCAACGAGCCGGCCTTCCTGCCGCACACCGCCGCCTGCCTGGCGCAGATTCGCGGCCGGCCGCTGGCGGAAATCGCGCAATGCACTACGGCCAACGCCCTCCGGCTGTTTCAACGCGGGAAATGCGCATGAGACCGGCAATCGCGGCGCCGCATGAATATCGTGGCGGGAACGCTGGGGCCCGGGTGTAATTCACGCCAATTTTTTTCGCTTGACAAACAGTCAGGCGCCGCTCAATAATAGCCATCTTCAAGGATGATGACACATCTATAAGCCTCCTTTAGTCAAGCAGTTAAAACAAACGCACCATTCCCACCCAAGCCCAAGGAGTTGTCATGTCACTCAAACAAAAGCTGTATATGCTGGCAGTCGGCTTAGCGCTGATAGGCGCCGGGGAACTCGCGGCCATTGTCCCGATGAAAGAATGGGACAAGCGGTTCGGCGGGACATTAAGCGATACTTGTTGGGCAATTCAGCAGACCAGCGACGGCGGGTATATCCTTGCCGGATATTCCTCCTCCGGCGCCGGCGGCGACAAGACCGAAGATTCACGGGGCAATCATGACTTCTGGATCGTCAAAATCAACAGCGCCGGCGCCAGGGAATGGGACCGGCGGTTCGGCGGCGCCGGTGAGGAATACTGTTCCGCCATCTTGCAGACGAGCGACGGCGGATATATAGTCGCAGGTGATTCCGCATCCGGAATAGGCGGCGACAAGACCGAGTCCAGCCGGGGCGGATATGACTTCTGGGCCGTGAAAATCAACAGCGCCGGCGTCAAGGAATGGGACCGGCGGTTCGGCGGCGCCGGCGATGAATATTGTTCCTCCATCGTGCAGACGAGCGACGGCGGGTATATCCTCGCCGGCGAATCCGATTCCGGGGCCGGCGGCGACAAGACGGAAAACTCCCGCGGCAGCGCCGACTTTTGGATCGTCAAAATCAACAGCGCCGGCTACAAGGATTGGGACAAGCGGTTCGGCGGGTCTGATTACGATGCCTGCTGCGCGATTAATTCAACGAGCGATGGCGGGTATATTCTCGCCGGTGAATCCGAATCCGGCGCCGGCGGCGACAAAACGGAAGGATCACGGGGCGACACTGACTATTGGATCGTGAAAATTAACAGTAACGGCGGCAAGGAATGGGACAAACGGTTCGGCGGGTCTGTGTTTGATGGTTGCTACTCAATCCAACAGACGACCGACGGCGGATATGCCGCCGGCGGATATTCGTTGTCCGGCGCGGGCGGCGATAAGACGGAAGAATCACGGGGCGGCTCCGACTATTGGATCGTGAAAATCAACAGCAACGGCGTCAGGGAATGGGACAAACGGTTCGGCGGGGCTCTAGACGATTATTCATTCACGCCCATCCTGCAAACGATGGACAAGGGTTATATCGCGGGCGGATATTCTTACTCCGGGGCTGATGGCGACAAGACGGAAGAATCCTGGGGAGGCGCCGACTACTGGATCGTGAAAATCAACAGCCACGGCGTCAAGGAATGGGATAAACGGTTCGGCGGTCTTGCCGGAGATTATTGCCAATCAATCAATCTGGCGGGCGACGGCAGTTGTATTGCC
>JAXGSX010000017.1:0-22744 GCA_040775225.1 Kiritimatiellia bacterium
AAAGCGGCATCAAGCCGCCGCACTCCAAAGGGGCACCAGGGGTCAGTCCTATAAGTTAATAATGCCCACTTTACGCCGCTCCGCGTCCGCTTGTTCTTCATCATGTCGCCGCACTCCAAATAAAGTCACGATAACGCCGCATCGAATCGCGGCAGCGGCCGGGGACGCGCGCGGGCTGGCGCCTGCGGCGCATCCCGATGCCACAGGCGCGCCCGGATGCCCGTGGCCAGGCCGCGATTGGCATCCACCGCGACGCACAGCGCGTGCGCGCCCGGGCTCAAATCTAGCGGCACAACCGCTTTGTCCGTCCCGGCCGGAGCGCATCCATCCGGATCGCACCAAATCGTCTTGTAATCCAGCCAGACTTTGAGCGGCCCGTCATACCCCATCCCCAACGCAAGCCGCATTCCCGTCCGGCAGATCATCCGGACATGGTAATATACAAGCATGTGCCCGGTTTTGCCGGCATCCGCCAACTCCGGCACTTCGCATAAAGTGACCGGGAAATCGCGCATCGTGCCCCGGCCCGGCGCCGGCGGACAGGATAGATCGCGGAATGCGCCGGAATACGACTGCACCCGGCTGACAAAATACCTGGTAAGATACCCGGGCGGCATGCGCGTCTTAAACTCAAAGATATCGGCATTGCCCAGCAGACACCGGCCGGCCTGGCGGGCGCGCTGCTGAAGATTCCGCCATGCCGACGGCCGGCTGTCGGCCATCCATAACCGGCGGTGGCGGCGCATCAGGCCGGCCAATTCTCCGGTTAACCGCCGTCGGGCGCGCAGCGTGTTTTCGCCGCCAGCCCCCAGCAGCGCCAGTTTGCGCGCCGCATGGCGGAGGGTGTCTACGGCAAAAATCCAGGCTGGAAATATTTTTTCCGGATCGGCGCCGGGCGGGGCTGACGCGCGGACGATACCGGCGCGAATAGCGTCCAGGCGTTCCAGCACCGCCTCCCCCAGCCTGGCATCCACTTGCAGGCGGCGGCGCTGCCAACATCCGCCGGTAAAAATGCGGTCAATCCGCGGATACGCCGGCACGCGGCGATTGTTGTCCGCGAAAAACATTTTGGGCCAGAAGGCATGGCCGCCAACCTGTGTGAGTTCGCCCAGTTCATTCATGATCCCCGGCAGATGCCTGTCAGAACTGCTTAAGAACAACCGGCAAAACCGCTCGTGGTAATCAGCCGCGCCGGCCGCCGGATTCCAGGATTGTTCGGCGCCGAAGAGCAGTCCGTGCCATTCGCAAGCCGGCAGGTGGAAATGGCCGCCATCGCCCCAGACGGTATTCAGCAGCCCGGCGGCGCCATCCCGGTGCGCCGCGCGGGCGGCGGATGAGATATTGGACATGGCCACGGACAGCCGGGGAAACAAACCTCCGTATGAATGGGTGCTGGGACAGGCATACACCGGCCGGCTCTGTCGCGCGTTGTCCCGGACGCCGGGGAATGCATACTCCGGGTGATATCCCCAATCCAGGACGGTGATGTCCCGCGGCAAATCGGACGCCAATTCCGGATAATGCCGGAGAATGTCGCCCCAACACATCATCCGCTTGCCGTATTTGCCGCACAAGGCATGCAGTCGCATAAGATGGTCAACATATACCCGGCCTTTACCCTTGCGCCGGCACAGTTGGTAGCTCTGGCCATAGCCCAAATCCACCGTCTCATCGCAGCAGACGTTGAAATGCCCCGAACTGAACAGCGGCAGCAATTCCGCATACAATGAATCCAGGAACTTGTAACCGGCGGGATTGGCCGGCGAGAGCGTAAAACCCTTGAATTTCTGGCTGCGGAACCACGCGGCCAGCCACTCCCGCGCCTTGGGATCCGGCGTGACATATCCCTTAAAGCCCAGGCCGAAGTCTTCCGCCAGCCGTCGGTAAGCTGGAAGTTTTAACACTGTTTCCATGTGGCCGAACGACGCCAGCGACGGCACCAACTCGATGAAATTTTCCCGGCAATATGCGTCAAACTCAAGGATATCCTCCGCCGTCATGGGCGACGCGCCCCGACCGATGTCCGGGTGGGCGCGGAACCGGAAGGTATGCTGCATATAGAGGGAGAGTTGGTTGATCTTGTAACGCGCCAGGATGTCCACCATGCGTTTCAAGGCCGCCAGGGTCGGCACCCGGCCGCGGGCGATGTCCAGATATACGCCGCGCGCCGGTATGGCCGGACGGTCGTCAATCGTCAGGCAGGGAATGGTTTTATTATCCGCCTGCGCCAGAATCTGCCGCAGCGTCTGCCAGCCGTAAAAGGCGGCGCGGACGGAGCCGGCATGGATGTGAATGCCCGTGTGACTTATCCGCAACTGATACGCGTCCGAGGGCATCCCCTGCCGCAGGTCCAGCGTAATCGCATCACGAATGGCCGGAATAGCGACACTTATTCCGCCCGCGCCAACCGATTGACCCATACGGCTAGCCAGCGGATACAACCGGGCATCCGCAATCCCAAGCGTGAGTTTTGACGGCAGAATGAAATGCCCGGCGTTCAGGCGCAGGCGTTGGGGAACAGGGAGTAAAACGAGTTTGGTTTGCATATTTATACTGTCAGCCCATCCCCGCGTTTGAATTCGTAGCCGCAATCCACCGGGCTGGTCCCGGCGAATGGGATTTCGCCGAAGAGCGCCCGGGCCAAACCGGCCTGGACGGCTTCGCTGTCACAATAGGCGTTGATATAGGTATCGGCGGACGCCACATCATGCAGAAAGTACGGCGTGCCGAAGGCAAGGCAGATTTTCCGGCCGTATGGATGCGCCATGAACGGCCAGATCGGGCCCAGCGCGCGGATGCAGCCATTGGCGTTCATGGTGGTCACATGCTCCATCAGAACCACGGCCGCGTATTGTTCCAGGTTTTCCTTGTGGTTTTTGAAATTTTCGAATTTATCAACCGTAATTTTCGCGCCGCGCTTTTCAAAGGCGCTGAAAAACACGGCAAACCTCTCGGACGGCATCCGGTCCGGCATGTGATCCGACTTTAAAAACAACACCTTATCGCCTGGCTTTATTTTTAATGGGATCAGCTTGTTGCGGTTGCGCAGCAAGGTGGCGGATTTTTCGCCAATCCTGGCGGCCGCGGCGCGGTAGCGCGCCACGTCGGCCGCAGATACCGGCGCGGGGATGCGGTTTTCATCCACGCCCAGGCGCGACTTGAACTCCAGTACCCGGCGCGCCGACTCGTCCAGGCGTTCCATCGAAGCCCGGCCATCGGCCAAAGCCTTCAGCATCAACTCGAAAAATCGGGGGGTATCGGGCCACAGGAAGACATCCGCGCCGCCGTTAAAGCAATCCAGCATGCGCTGCTCGTAGGACGCGTAGCTGCAAAAGCCGCACATGGTCAGGGCGTCGGTGACGATGATCCCCTCAAACCCCAGTTCGCCCCGGAGCAGGTCCGTCATCAGCCGGCGGCTGGCGGTGGCGGGGCGGAACATGCCGCGCGCATCCGCCGGCTCGTAAGCGGGCAAGCCGATATGGCCGATCATGATTGAGAGCACGCCATCGTCAATCAATTCCTTGAAGACGCGTCCGTGCAGCCGGCGCCATTCCGGCAATGACAGCGTATTGAGCGAGGTGACATTGTGCTGGTTGCGGTCATCCGTGCCGTCGCCGGGAAAATGCTTGGCGCAGGCGGCGAAGTCATGATCCTGCATGCCGCGGATATAGGCTTTTAAAAACGGGAGGACATGATCCGGGTCGTCGCCGAAGGCGCGGTGATTGGTCGGCTGGTTGTTGATATTCAGGTTCAAATCCGCCACCGGCGCAAAGGCCCAGCGCACTCCCAGGCCGCCGGCCTCCACGGCGATGGCCTCGCCCTCGGCATACGCCAATTCCGGGTCGTTGGCCGCGCCCAGCGCCATGGGATTCGGGAAGCGCGTCAGGCTGCCGATCACGCAGCCCGCGCCATGTTCGAAGTCGCCGCAAAGTAGCAGCGCCTGCTCCGGGTGGGTCACCGCGCGCAACTTCGCGCACTTCTCCCGGACATCCTCAATGCTGTCGCTGGCCTGGTCAATGATTTCCGCGCCGACAAAGGCGCTGCCCACGGGATATTTGGCCATGTAATCCGGCAAGGCGCCGCCGTCGAACACCGTCTTGGCGCGGTCGCAGACCATCTGGCCGAGTTTTTCCGCCACGCTCATTTTCGAGAAGGCATCATCCACCCATTTCCGCTTCTCCGCATTCAATTTGAACAACATGTTAACTCCTATTTATTCACCACGGGATTGACGGGGAACCAGTTAGTAGGCAACTTACCATGCGCGGCCATCATTAACAATTCGTAAATGATTTCTGCCAATTTTTCATTGACTTCAATTATTTTTTGGAGCAGCATTTTTCCGGAAGCTGGCGCGTTGCTCCGGATGCCGCTTCGCAAATAGTTGCAAACACGCCGATATACATGCGGGCATCAAGAGGGAATTATGGTTCAGATGAATGTCAAAACATTGCTGTTGCTGTCATGTCTGGCTTGGGGCGCGGCGGTGGCGCCGGCCACGGAGTATTACGTCAGCCCGGACGGCGATGACGCCCATGACGGCCTGTCGCTGGCTACGGCCAAAAAGACCATCCAGGCGGCTATCAATGCCGCCGCGGACGGCGATGTCGTCCATGTGAATGACGGCACGTATGTGCTGGCCGCCGCCATCAACCTTGCCAAGCCTCTGACTTTGGTCGGGATCAACGGCCGGGACGCGGTGTTCATTGACGGCAACAATGCCGTCCGCTGCATTAACATCACGCATGCCGGCGCGCTGGTGGACGGAGTTACCATCTGCCGCGGCCAGGATCCGGCGTTCCTTGCCGGCATCGGCGGGGTGGACAACAAGGGCGCCATCCGCAATTGCGCCATCATCAGCAATCATGCGGCCCTGGGCATCGGGGGGATCGCAAATGCCGGCCGAATGACCGGCTGCCTGGTTTATACCAACACCGGCCTACTGGTCGGCGGGATGGCCAACAGCGCCGAAGGCGTGATCGCCGATTGCGTGGTATCCGGAAATTACGCCGGGGTGGCCGCGGGATTGTCCAATGACGGCCTGGTCAGCAATTGTGTGGTAACAGCCAACCATAGCGTTTCCTCCGGCGGCGGCGTGATGAACAATGCCTCGGGGCTGGTATGCGACAGCGTCATTGCCGGAAATACCGCGGCGGCCAGCGCCGGCGGAGTGTATAATCTCGGCGGGATGATATCCGGATGCAATATCCATGGCAATGCGGCGCCGGAAGGCGCCGGCCTGGTAAACACCAACGGCGGGACCATTAAATCCTGCGCCATCTCATATAATGCCGCGCTGACCAATGGCGGCGGCGCGTTAAACTCCGGAATCATCGCCAATTGCGACCTGACCGGCAATACGGCCCCGGAATACGGCGGGGGTATTCATAATTTGTCCGCAGGCTGGATTTTAAATTGCACATTGATTTCCAATGCCGCCGCCATGGATGAAATTGGGTTTACCGGCGGCGGCGGCATATTCAACGAAGCCGGCGCCGTCTGGTATTGCCGGGCGGCTTACAACGAAGCCACGCTGGGCGCGGGCATCTATAATTATGATGGATTGGTGAACTATTGTTTGGCGGAATACAATTCCGGCGGCGTAGGAGGCGGGATATACAGCGAGGGCGATAACGCCCGCGTCTGGAATTGCGTGATGCGTTATAACAAGGCCCTGTGGGTGGAGGGGATCGGCGGGGGCGCATATTGCGACGAAAACACTGACATGCGCAATTGCCTGGCAGTGGGCAATGAAGCCATCGGCGGCGGCGGCCTGGTCAACTGGGGCATTGCATATAATTGTACGGTCATGGGCAACAAAGCCATCTCCCTGGGCGGCGGAATGGTAAATTTGAACCTGGCCTGGAATTGCATTGTGCGGGGCAACGCCGCGCCGATGGAGGCGGATTATTATGATGATGACGAAGGCTTGATCGCTTATTCCTGCCTGCCGCAGCCGGTGGCCGGCGACGGCAATATCACTGCCGATCCCGGTTTGATCAATCCGGGCGGCGGGGTCGGCCTGGATCATGTCTACGGCGATTATCGCCTCGCCGCCGGCTCGCCTTGCATTAACGCCGGCCAGACGGCCGGCTGGATGCTGGAGCCTGAGGCAACCGATCTGGACCGCAATCCCCGCATCATCTACGACAAACCAGATATCGGCGCATTCGAGTTTTTCGCTCCGCCGGCGGTCGTGGCGGCTTCCGACGGACTGTATGACGGTTATGTGCGGATAAGCTGGAATGCGTCCGATCCGGCGCCGGCATCTTATGAAGTCTGGCGCGCCGGAACCAACGACCCCAACCAGTCCGCCCGGCTGGCTTCCGCGGCCGGCTTGAGTTATGATGACACATCGGCGCAGCCCGGCGCGTTGTATTATTACTGGGTGCGTCCGGTGATGGCCGGGCTGGGCCCGTTCAGCGTTTCCGATTCCGGGTGGCGCATTATCCCGGCGCCGGCCGCCCTGGCCGCTTCCGATGGATTATCTACCGATTCCGTGCGATTAACCTGGGCGGAGGCGCCGGGCGCCGTGGGCTACAAGGTTTACCGGAACACCAACCCGGAATTCATTCAAGCAGTGGAAATCGCAGCGCCCGCCCTGGCCGCGTATGCGGATGTTTCCGCTGCACCCGGCGTGGCTTACCATTACTGGGTTTGCGCCGCGGGATCTTTTGCCATGAGCGTACCCAGCGCGCCTGACGCCGGCTGGCGGCGCAGCATGGCGGCCACACAGAATGCCTGGGGCGATTTCGACGGCGATGGCCTGATGGATTTGGCGATTTACAATCCCCAGACCGGTTTCTGGCAGATTCTGCTTTCCGGCAGCGGTTATACCGCCACCAGTATGCAGTTGGGCGGGCCGGGAAGCATTCCGGTAACCGGCGACTTTAACGGCGACGGCCGCACCGATCCGGCAGTTTACCGCGAGTCGGACGGCGAATGGGCGGTATTCATGTCCAATGGAGCGTTGTGGAATCTTGTGACATGCATATTTGGCGGTCCGGGCTGGCAGGCCGCGCCTTCGGATTTTGACGGCGACGGCAAGACCGATCCGGTGATTTACTCGCGCAACTCCGGCCAATGGCGCGCCATGCTTTCCGGCGCCGGTTATGCCATCGCTGAGACGGTTCTGGGCGGCGCGGGCTGGCAGGCCGTGCCGGCGGATTTTGACGGCGACGGCAAGGCCGACCCGGCGGTTTACCGGGATGCCGATGGCGCCTGGTCAGCCATGCTGTCCGGCGCAGGCTACACGCCGGCCGCCGCGTCTTTCGGCGGCGCGGGCTGGCGGGCGGTCCCGGCGGATTATGACGGGGATTACCAGGCGGACCCGGGCATTTACAACATCCATTCCGGCGCCTGGCAGGCCCTCCTCTCCAGCGCCGGTTATACGCCGGCCGGCACGGTGTTTGGCGGCGAAAACTGGCGGCCATTGCCGGCGGATTACGACGGGGACGGCAAGGCGGATCTGGTCGTGTTCAATGCCTTCACCGGCCAATGGCGCGCACTGCTCTCCAGCGCCGGTTACGCCGAAACCGGCGCCGTGTTCGGCGGCCCGGGCTGGCAACCCTTGCGCTGACGACTAACGTCTACCGAGCAAACAAAGTGCCGCCAAAAAGGGGACGTTCTATTTATGTTGTTGAATTACAATATAGCCGCTTTCAAAAGTCTCGGACGACGTGGAAGTTGTCACTCCAAAATCAAAAAACAACCCGTTTTTGGAGGGTCGGGTTCCACCCCGACCTTTTTTGGCGGGACTTTTGCAATTGGCTCAATATATTGCAAATTAATTGAAACATAATTACGCACACATTATTCCAATTGCACGCAAAGAATTGCCTGAAAATTCCAGCGAGCGCTTTGTTCTCATGTAATGAACCGGTGCGTGAACCCTCAGCGCATCTTTGCGGACGGCAAGAACTGGTTGTATTTCACACAGATGGCGGTAGATCAGGGTTGCCCGGGCCGAAATGTTTCAGCATGACCAGGGGATCGTTAGCCGAATGGTTTTTGATGCGGACTCCGGACTTGGCGGCAGCCTCGCTGACGAAGAATTCGTCGTTTGTCAACTCGCCATAACGGATCATGGTCGGGGTTTCGATGTCCCACCCCCCCATGACGCCATGCCCCTGCATCATGATCATGCCATATGCAGCCGAATCCTTGATAATGACCTCATGCCCGGGCAAAACCGTCAACTCCTTGGCGCTGAAAGCGCCTGATTTATAGCAAATCCAGTTTTCAACATATCCCTCGGCCTGCATTTCTGACAATGGGCGCGCGGGGCGGGGCCGCATGAACCGGTTGGCGGCGAATTGCGGGTCCAGATTCAAGTCCCAGTCAATGACATCAAGCAGGTGTTCCACATCGCCCACCTTGTCTTTGGGCGTATCCTTCCAGAGCAATTCCTCCGGCACCACGGTGGTGCCGGCCAGTGATTGATACATGGCGAACACGTCAGACGCTTTTTGGGGCTCGTAGGTGCACAGGCTGCCCGGCGCGTGCAGCAATCCGGGGGGGACGTCCCAGCCGGTGCCCGGGTCCAGGCGGTAGGCAACTGACAGGCTGGTGATGTGGTTGTCGCCTTTGGTAAAATCCAGCAATGCCCGGCGCACTTGGTCGCGTGTCGTGCCGGGTTGCAACCCGAAGAATGTATAAGGAAATTGTCCGCCGTGATTGTTCAGTTGCGGCGGAAAAAAATAGGCTTCGGGCTTGCCCATCTGGCCGGTGAGGGAAGCAAACTGGTCGTTGTGATGGATGTGGTGCGGCAGCGGGCCGAGATTGTCGAAGAATTTGGAATACATCGGCCAGCAGCCGTATTCCCGCCAGAGCCGGCCGCCAATCAAAGCGTCTTTGAGAGCGGAGACCGCGTCGCGCAGGAGGATGCGTTCCGGGTTGGCGGCGTCGCCCGCCACCACAAAGCTCAAGCCCTCATGCGGGCTGGTGAGCGGACCATTGTCCGCCGGGGTGGTGGAGGCAAACCAGCGCTCATCAATCCCGCCGCGCGCGCCGCCCAGCGCGTAATAGTCATCCGGGTGCAGCTTGATCCGGCGGCCCGGGATGCAGAATGAGCGCGGTACCCAGTTGGGCGCCAGCCGTAAAATTCCTCTGCCCTGCTCCAAAGCCTGCGCGGCAATCTTTTCTGTTTTCATTTTTTTATTCCTGGCATATTCATCTTACCACAAATATAGTTCCGCCGCGCAGGATTTCAAATGCGCCCATATCCACAATGCGTTGCCGCACGCGCGGATTGCCGTCCAAGTCCAGCGCGCCGGTCATCCAATCCTGATTGATGCCGGCATTGATGCATGGGGATTGCGGCCGCAAGCGCAGATCGCCGCCGGGCAAATCCGCAAACAACGGGTCGGAGTCAATATTTCCGGCGCCTGTGACAGGCGGTGAGACGTCGCAATAGGCCAGCCCGGTATCGCCGGAAACGTGCCGGTAATTCGGATCGTCAGGCGCCGTGTTATGGTAGATGATGGTATTGGTCGCCGTGCCCGCGCCATTGATGAACAGGCCGCCGGCGGCGACTCCGGCAGAGTTGCCGGCGATGGTGGAATTGAGGATTTCGCCGGTTTCCGTGTAAACGCCGCCGGCATTGGTCACCGCGCTGTTGCTGGTCACCATGCAGTTGATGATGGTGGCGCGCAGGGCGTATATCCCGGCACCCTGATTGCCCTGGTTGCCGGTGAATTGGCAATCGCGGATGGCGACATCACGCGCGTCGGAAAATATTCCGCCTCCCTGTCGCGCGCCGGACCATGAAGCATAATAACGCGCATTGTTGTTCTCAAACTGACAGCTTGAAATCACCATATTGGACGCATAGGCCGAATAATAAAGGCCGCCACCCTGCTGTCCGCTGAGATTATTCCGGAATTGACACCGGGTAATGGCGGCCGGAAGGTGGTTGGTATCAGCTAGTGTCCTGAAACTAAGCGCACCGCCACTAACTGAATTCGTGTTGTTTTCAAAAATCGAATCCGTAACCTCTACTTGTCCATATGTGGCATAAATCCGCAAGGCGCTGCCCGCGGTAAATGCTTCATTGGCTATAAACACGCAATTGGTAATCCTTGCTTTAACATCGGTGACCACCGTGCGGCTCAAATGCAAAAATACACCTCCGCCATACACACTGACGCCGGGTGTTGCCAGAGCACGGTTGTTTAAAAACGCACAATTTTCGATTAAGACATCAAAACGACGGGAGCCAATCCCGATAATACCGGCGCCATTCTTGTCCGTTATCGTGTAATTCCGGATGGTAAGCCCTACAATCTCCTGTTTCAGCCCGGGATTTGCGTAATATGTGTCCGTTTCAAAAAATATCCCGCGGTTTCCCCCGGCGTATGTTCCGTCCAGGATGGTCGCGTCACGACCGTCAACGCTTTCGATCCTCAGCCCGGCCGAAAATTGGATGGTATTGGTCGGGTAATATGTCCCCGCCGCCACCCACACCATGCGGGCGGCGGTATTGGTCATGGCGGCATTGACGACTTCAATGAGGTTGGTGCCGGCCGTCGCCCAGTTGGTGTAGGGGTCCGTGGGGATTGTGCCCGATGTCCCGGGCGGCACAACGTAGTGGGTGGCGGCTATGACCTGCGAGCCGGCCGCGGCCAGCCAGGTCAGAGTAACCGTAAGCATCAAGTTCGTGCGCATAATTTTACTCCTCCGATTGCGTTATTTTGAATCCAGCCGCCGTGTTTGGCATAGTTTGGCGCCGTCAACCTTTCCAGGTTTTATCCTGCCGGTTTGCCTGACGATTATTGTTCATATTATGCTACAATAGCGCTTGCAAGCGCCCCTGTCAAAATCATTCCAAGCGCTTCATCCGGCGTAAATTTCAAATATTTCTAGGTGTTCCAGGCGCGCCAGCCGCAATTCCAGCAGGCCACCGGCCGCGGAAAATTCATGCGCCGCGCCCGTCGCCACGCGCCGAACGCGGCGCGGGTAAAAGCCGTCCGGCAACCGCAAACGGAAACTCAGATTCAAGGCAGGCAGCGCAGGCAGATCCTCGGGATAATTAACCAAGCCCAGAATCAATGCGTTGGCCCTGATGCTGCGCAATAACGTTACCTCCACGGAAGAAGGCAGATTTTCCGCCGCCGTGATGAATGGAGGAATGTATTGCCGGAACAGTGTCCGGGCGCATTCCTGTTGTGCATGCTGGCGGTGTTTTAATAGCGAAGAATAGAGATACACCGCCGTACCGCGGCCATGCCGGTTGACCGTCAGGCCGGCGTATTCCGTCAGCATGCCGGGCGGGTTGGAATGGATCGAAGCATAGCGTTCGGGGTCGTTCACCGGGAAATCCGGCACCGCGACTTTTCCCAGTACCTGCGCCGTCACCGGTCGGACCAGGGGCGCCGCCAGTTGCGTGCAGGAAACCAATTCGCCGGCGATATCCAGATAATGGACCGTATCGGTCATCCGGCCGGTATGCGTGATGCCCAGCACATCGGCCAGTTGGAAATCGCCCGGGTCGCGCCCATGCTCGTCATACCGGGAAGTCAGGCCGGTGGCGAGCAGCGTGCCGCCATCGCGGACAAACTGCCGGATGCGCGCAGTTTCGCCGGCGCTCAGGTAGGCGGCATTGTTGACGATCAAGGTCTGGAGTCCGGTCCAGTCCGGCGTCCGGTCAATAATCACCCGGTATGGAATGTGCAATTGCCCCAGCGCCGCGGCGGCGCCGATGATTTCATCCGTAACCGCATTGCCGCGGATATCCATGTTAGACCGGGTGGCAGTGAGCGCATTGAGCGGGGTGCCGTTCAAGGCCGTGTTGACGCTGGAGTGGCTGGAGAAATATATTCCGCAGGCGGCCTGTAATACCGGCGCATGGCGCTGGATGCATTCCTTGAACGGGCGCAGTCGCGCGCCGACCCGGCCCAGCCGCTGGTAAACGGAAGCGTTCAAGGTGCCGTCGGGATTGATGGCGTCAATAAAGCAATAGGCGCCGCCATTAGCCAGAGTAGTGGCGGCGTGCAGCAAAAGTTCCTCTTCCGATTTAGAAGAAGTGTGGTCGCGCAAATCCACGCAGCGCGAGGTCATGAACTCGTAAGGCTGGTATTGCGAGTAGGCGGCGAAGATTTTGGCGCCCGGCCGGTGCTGATATTTTCCGCCGTAGAAATCCCCGGATGAATAATCGGAGGCATCCGCGATGCCGGAGCTTTGGCCCAGCATCCACCCGTGCAAAATGGGCGAAAATTGGTGGGTTACGCTCCAATCCGGGCGCAACGCCTTGACGTGCGCCGTCAGGCCGGCTGCGAATTCTGCCAGCCAGCGCTCGCGCGCGCGTTGAAACCGCACCCAGGCCGGATCGTTCCAGTTGATGGCGGAAGGGATTTCCGCGCCCGTTTCCGCCCGATATTTTCCGCGGCATTGCGCGCATTCGCACACCAGCGGCCAGAAGGTCATATCAACGAATACGCCGCTGACGTCATACGCGGTAAGTTCCGCCAACTGCGCTCGGGCGAAAGCCGCATATTCGGGGTGGTTGGGGCAGGCATAGTAATACCGGCCGTCATGATCCTTGCCGTTGGCGTCCTGCTGCCGCCATGCCGGATACTTTTTGGCGGCGTCGTTATGATAGATCACGGTGTAATAAGCAATCGGCACGATGCCCGCCGCGCGCAGCCCGGACACCACCGCGCCAAAAATATCGCGGCCGTGCAACCCGGCGTGCATATGCCCGGCGGCGGCGGGATAATAGCAGTTGCCGTTATGATCGCAGGCATAGACCATGGCCGAGTCCACCCCGGCTGTTTGGACCATGCGCACATATTCGCCGGGATCGAAGCGCGCCATGTATTCCGGCTTAAGGTCGGAAATATGGTTGTCAATCAACAGTCGGGCATAACAATTTCGCATCCAGTGCATAGTTTTGCCGTCCTCTCCACCGCCGTGCTTATGGCCGGGCTTCCGGTTGGCCGTCAGGGCGGCCGGGTTGGAATTCCAGCAAGCCGAATCGCGATGAATCATGGTGCGCACCCGTCCCCGCCCAGGTATAACTCAACGCTTTGCCGTCGCGCTGACGGTTCCAATAAAAGTTCAAATGCCATTGGGACCCGGGCTTGGGAAGAACGCAGCCCAATTCGCTGAAGGGAATGACCAGATCAAAATAAAACCGGGGCGGCTCCCGGCAGGCGATGGTCTTGGATGTAAAATCCAGGTTGGCGCCGATGTCAAAGCCGCCGTCAATTGATTTGACGCCATCGAAGATCGAGCCATCCGGATCTATGACGACCTGATGATACTGGCCAAGCTGATCCAGCCCGGCTTCAGCCAGCCCGGGCTGTTCCGTGCAGAGGAATATCTCCAGCGAGTCTTTGCTCCAGATGTCACCGTCACGTTCGACCTTTTTACCATCGCCTTTGGTGACGAATGCGTCCGGCTGTTCAATTTTGCCGCTGATGTAGAGGTTGCTTTTATCATAACTCATGAATATCTGGGATTTGACGATATCGTCCGGCTCGCCCGTGTCGTTGCGCGCCAGAACCAGAGGCCGGATGCCGGCCGGGCGCCACTGATCGGCGCGCAACCCTTTGTCGCGATCGGGTGTATATGGCATGCAGTTATACTGGTAAACCTTGCCAAGATCGAAAAAACGGCCTTGCTGGAAAAACGGCGCTGTGCCATCCACCATGAATTTCGCCCGGTCGTAATAAATCGTCCCAGCCTCCGTCTTGGCCAGCGCCTGGCGCAAGATGCCTTCCAGTTCATCCCGGATGTTCCGCGGGTAAGTTTCCACCCAATAGACGGTTTTCGGCAACCCGCTGTTGTAACAAACCTTTTCCGGGTCGGGCAAATTCCGCCATTTAACTTTTTCCCACCGGTCAATAATAGTGCGGTAATAATCAAGCATTTCCGGAGCCGCCGGCCCGAACATGACGGCGCAATACTCATCCACGCAGACATCCACGTTGAAATCCGGATTCCAGTTGATCTTATACATCATGTAAAGCATTAAAGAGTCCAGCGCGTAAGAATAGCGGCGATCGCCATTGAAGAGGCTCCCGGAAATTTTATCCTTCATGGCCGCGAAATACTGTTGGTAATAATGCGGCGCCATATAGGGGATGGTGAAGCCGGTGCTGCGCGGGGCATGCGGATAATGTTCCCATATATGCGGGCGTTCGCACGAAAGCGCGCTCAATTGTTTCAAATGCCGCATGCAAGCCGCCCATACGTTGGATTCCTTCAGAAAGGCCGCGGAATGACCCATGACGCCATGACTGGCTGGAAATATAATCATATTGCCCGGGTTTTCCCGCGCGACGAAATCCGGGATGTATTTGTATTGCCCGTAAGTCATGGTCAACAACGCTTTGTCCGGCCAGCGCTCCTTGCAGGCTTTGGCCAGATCAATAAAATACCGCCAAATGAATTTCGAATAAAGGCCGCCCGGCGTATTGGGATCGGTCAGTTTCAGGCATTCTTCACAATGGCAGCCGCGGAAAGCATCGGCAATCCCCCAGTTGATATACCGCCGGTTCGGGCCGAACTCCCGGTTACACGCCAGGAAAAGCTCGCAGTCCTGCTTGGTTTGGAATCCGCCGCCATACCATCGGCCAATCGCATCAATATGCGCATTAAAACCGTCTTTGCTGGTGTAGCACCGGAAGGCGGAATACTTGCCGCGGTCGCCCACCGCCCGCGTGCCATCCGTCCGCAACGCAAAATATTCTGGATGTGCCTGCCCATAAACCAGATGCCAGTGCGCGTCGTTATGCCATCCCATCCTCAATTTCACGTCACCCAGCCGCATCAGGATGTTCCAGAAAAGCGCATCTGCACGGGTGGTTTTGATCAACCGCATATCCGAGCCCCCGCCGTAACCCAGCGCGCGCATGTCAAACACCGGCGTATCCGTATACGACACCGACGGGATTGACAGATCCGTCCGGGTATAATCGGGCACATGCAAACCGATCCCCGGAAAATAAAACCGGACACCGACGAGCCGCTCCAGAAAATCCAGCGCGGCAAAGAACGTGCCGCGGCTCTGATTGCGGTCGTTGATATCCAATCCGGCTTTGGCAATCAGCCGGTTTTCACATTCCGCATCCTTGCCCGCCAGGACAAGGCCCTCCGGCACGCATGCCACTGCCAGGCTTTCCGGGGGCAGGATTTGCGCCCGGTCAAACACCGCTTGCACCGCCGGCAAGCCGCAGGGACTGACAAAAATCGCCCGCCCCTCCCCGGGCGGCTGGTTGGTGATGATGAAATTGGCGCCGCATGCCTGATCCAGATACTTTTTGAGCAAGCTGGCTATATCGCCGTAGTAGGCCGCGTCCGCGCACACAATCGGGGTGAGCGCCCGGCCTTGGGAAGCGATCCGGAGCGGCGGCAGGCCGGCATGTTTGGTGATGGCCACCGGACTCAGCGCCGGCGAATTCCATGGTTTGGCAATGTCGTATTCCCCGGCATACCCCTGCAAAATAATGCCCAACAATCCCACGGCAGCGATTGTTTTGCGCCCCATGACACCCTCCCAAACATTTCGTTTTTCACCTCAGCGCCTGATGCATAAGGCGCTGACCAGCATCCGCGCACAACCACGGCGCTGGGCACAGTTCCAAATTTTATTTTGCGCTGGCTGGTTGACTGCCGTCAGCATGCCGATAACGCACAAACCGGACTCCAGCATCGGCGCCGTCCGTGCTCAAGCCTGCGGCCGGCGACCCGGACGCGAGGCGGAAATCGCCCTGTTCCAAATCCACAAACATCGGATCGGCGTAAACTCCATGCCGCTCGTATCCCAACTCCTGGATTTGCGCAAATGTATCGCAGCGCACGGATAATTTTGAGTATCCGCCCTTGGGCGCCAATCCCAACAGGGCCATTTGCTTGGATTTTTTGCGCCAATGAAGATTCCAGTCGCATACCAGCCCGGTCAATTTATCCGGCACCAGCCAGATGGCCGGATTGGCTTTGTAGTCCGGCACGCCATCCAACAGGATATTGCTGACGATGCGGTAGCGGGCATCGGGCGCGCCCCAGAGCGTGATGGAGTTGACGCCGCTCCAATGAAAAGTGTTATGCGCAATGGTGACTTCATCACAACCGTCCATAAAAAGATTGTCAAAGCCGCCCAGGAACAGGCAGTCTTCAATCACCACCTGGCTGGTCCGGCGCAGCAGCGCCAGACGGCAACTGACGCCGTTATCCGCACGTTGGAAAAAGAGATGGCGCAGCGTGACATCCCGGCAGTCGTGCACGGCCACCGCCGCGAATGCGGTGGTGTACCACAACCCTCCGATGGCAAACCCCTCTATCACCACATGTTCCAAATTATCGAGCGCCAAGGCGCCGGGGCGCAAGCGGCCGCAATCAATCATGGCGGCGCCGGGGACAGCGCTTTTTAAGACCAAGGGCCGTTCCGCCGATAGTCCGCCGGTATAAACCGTCACCTGCTCATGATAGACGCCCGGCGCCACCAGGACGATATCGCCCGGAACCGCGCGCAGCATGGCCGCCTGGATGGTGCGCAAAGCCGCGTTCGACGCCACCCCAAGATTGGTATCCGACCCGTTTACGCTGACATACAGAGTTCCCGGCGCCCGGCCGGCGGCCGCCGGCACGAAATCCAGTTCCGCTTCCGCCCGCGCACCTTCTGGTTCACGCAACATCACCCGCACTTTTACCGGCGCGCCGGCTTGCAGGCCGGTCAGCCGGACAAACCGGCGTGTATTTTTCAGAATGCCGCCCCATGGCAATTGCGGGGCCGCATTGGTGGCGATCCGCCCATCGGGCAAGTTCCAGGTGACCACCGCATCGGGATAGCGCCCGGGAGTGGTCCAGGTTAAAACCGCCTGCGTGGCCTGGACGCTTTGAACGGTTAAATCTTCCATCACAAGCGGCGGCCGGCTGCCGCCCGCGCCGCGCGCGCCAACCGGACCATGGCCCACGCCCGCGCCAACCAGCGGGCAGTCAAACGGCAGATGGTAATCTTCGTCCACAAAACGGACTTCCGCCAGGGTTGACGCATGGGGTTCGCGCGCTATCCGGCGCAATGCGTTTTGCCAATCCGCCGCCGCCGCGCCGGCAAACACGCAGCCTTCGCTCACAATTTCCGCACCCCCCGTGACCGCCACCGGCGCTCCGGCCAAATCCTTGAACAGGCAATTACGCACCACCACCGGCCCCCGGACATCCTCCACAGACAAAGCCGTCCGGCAGCCGATAAAGGTGGCGCTCCCGACACAGACCTCCGCGCAATCCGCCAGCGCCAAGGCCACGCCCGGCCCGTCAAAAACGCAGTTCTCAATTCGGCCGGCCACGGCCACCCCAAAAACCACGGCCGGCTGGCTGAATCCGGCAAAGATCAAACCGTCCAGCACAAACTCCCCCGCACCGGACACCTGCAGCCCCCAGCCATTAGCGCCCGGCCTCCAGACCACGCGGCCGCCGCCGTATGTTTTCACTGCCACCCCGGAGGGAAACTCCACCGCTTCGCAATATTCACCCGGCATCACATACAGCGTATCTCCCGGGACGCAGACCTTGGCGGCATGCGCCAGCGACCGCCACGCTCGCTGCGGGGCGGCGCCATCGGCCGCGTCATTACCGTCGGCGGCAACAAACCGGACCGGAGCGGCCTCCGGCCAGGCGCCCCGCCCCAAGTATTTGGAAGAGGCTAACAGGCGATAATCCAACCGGGCCGGATCGGCAAAATCACTTTCGGACACCTTGCCGACGACATAGAGATTACCCTCTACTTTCGCCCCGCTAGGCGCCGCATTGGATTCGTTGATTACATATCCCGGGAAGCTATACAGACGCAGCAACCCCGATATCACGGTATTGCTTGATATTTCCATCCCCTTTCCGCAACCTATCAACCCACCGGCGCCGCTCAACACATTGTGCCGGGTGATAATGCGCCCGGAATACGCTCCTTTATAGCGCCAGTTGAACTCCGGCCGCCGGGTGAAGGCCAGGTTCCTTTCCACCGTGACATGTTCCGGAGCGCCGTAAATGGCAATATTCTGGGCATGCCCGCCAATTTCCAAATAACGGAATGTTCCATTCGGCGCGTTTTCGCGGCAATCGTTGTCGCAGATCAGCACATTTTTATGCATCCGATCCAAACTCGCGCCGGGCGTGGATCCCGCGATATTGATCCCATGGCAATCATTGCGGAACAGACGGTTGCCGGCAATCACCGTATCCGCGCCGCGGGGAGCCGTGATGCCCCGGACGCATCCATAAACCACATTACTGCGGATTACGGCGCCTGCATTATAAACCAGGATCCCCGTGGGCAGATAGCAGACAGTAAATCCTTCCAGCGTCAGATGCGGAGCGTTCATGAAAAACCCGGCCCGGGCATATGAACTGAACATCGCCGAAAATGGTTGCCGATGGGAACGCGGCGGCAAATCCTCTGTGGCATTAACAACGACAATATCGGCCGCCGCTGGCGCCATTCCCAGCAGGCAATTGACGAAGAGCCGTTGCGCGGCGGCATCATAAAAGAAAGCGCCCGGCATCTCATCCAGAGACGACAACGACGACGCCCGGGCATAGCGGGTAATCGTCAAATTCTCCCACACCATGTCCGGCGCCGCCGTCCAGGCGACTGACCAGACAAAACGGGCGCCCGGTTCGCGTGTCCAGGCGACGGGGCGGCGGCCCATGGTGAGCACCGGCGTCTCGCCCGGCGCCGCCTTGAACACCACCGGATGTTCCGGCATCCCGCCCCGATCCAGGAAAACACTTTCCGGATACACACCGCCGGCCACAATAAACTCATCGCCCGGCTGCGCCAACGCCGCCGCGCGGGAAAGGGTGCGCAAGGCATTGGTCCTGGCCATACCGCTGTTGTCATCAGCGCCGTCGGGCGCCACATAAAGACGCCTTACCGGCGCGGCCACCGCCGTCGCGCCGATAATCCATCCGAGCAACCCCACTGCCAGCAATGACCATAGGCGCATGCCTGTCCCACCTCCTTTTGGCATCAGGCCGATTCCCTGACAATCAAACGCGTTGGCAACACGGCGCTGGCCGGAAAACTTTTACATTCCAAAAAAGTTGCGATCATCTCTGCCGCCCGTAAGGCAATCTGTTCGTTGCCGGGGTCGACCGTGGTCAGCGCCGGCTGGCAATAACCGGAAAAATCCATATTATCAAACCCCGTCACCAGCATGTCCCGCGGCACTTGTACGCCCAGTTCACGCAGTTCCTTGATCAGCATGACGGCGCGCTGGTCATTGCTGGCGACAACGGCCTGCGCACGCAAGGCCGCCGCCCGCCGCGCCGTGGCGGACAGGTCGAGAAAATCGCCCTGATAATCCAGCATCAGGCGCGGATCGAACGGCAAGCCATGCCGGCGCAACCCATCCCGATACCCAGCCACCCGCATTTTTACCGTACGGTAACCTTGATTCATCACATCCAACGCAATGCGCCGGAGGCCGCGCCCGTCCAAATGCGCCATCACCTGCAAAATGCCATCACGCGTATCCGGCTCCACAAAGGCCGGAGCGGGGAAGCTGGGCCGGCCCATGAACAGCACATTGCGCGCACCGGCATACAAGCGCCGGACACGGGGCGCCGCGCCGGGCACATCATGGCAGGCGCTGATAATGACATCCACGTTCCATGAACAAAATTTCTCCAGATAACGCCCGATCATCTCCACACTGCCGTCTGTCTCGCCCACCATGAAGGCATAGCCCATCGGCGCCAGTTTGCGCTGGATGATGGAAAACCGGTCATAATTCACCCGCGCCGCCTGCGCATGAATGATCGCGCCGATAATCCGGCTCTTGCCGGTTTTGAGCTGGCGGGCCGCGGAATTGGGCCGGTAGTTCAGGCGCGCCGCCGCTGCCCGGATGCGCGCGGCCGCCGCCGCGCCCACCTTTGTCGTCTGGCCGCCTCCGCCCAAGATGACCTTAGACACGGCGGAGACGGACACTCCGGCCGCCGCCGCCACATCGGCCAGCGTCGCGCCATTTTTGTTGCCATTGCCCCGCACGGCGCCACCATCCCTGATACCGGTTGTTTTCATTTAATGTAACGTAACATTAAATACGATATCCGGGAGTCGGTGTCAAATAAAATGTTCAGAAAGTCACACGTCCGGGATTCCGGGCATCGGAGCGGACGCTATGCGACGGGATATGGCAGTTCCGGCTTAAGTAAGGAAGTCAAGGGCGAACCCTCGCCGAGGCTGTGATCGGACACGCCCGGCGCTTGATCCCCATTCGTTCCAATTACGTTCCAAATACGTTCCATTGCGTTTCAATTGCATTTCAAATACGTTTCACCCTGCGACAGTTTAAAACCACGGTCTCCAGCAAGACAAGCCCGCCGGGGAGTGATGTGTTTGAATAAAAGTTGAAAATAGAACATGGCCGGCTTCTGGGCTAAACTATGGCGTCTGTATAAAATGGTGCGAATTATTTTATAATCTATTGACGGTTATGTATTTATCAGGAACGTCCCCAATTCCCTGATTTCCGCGCCGACAAAGGCGCTGCCCACGGGATATTTGGCCATGTAATCCGGCAAGGCGCCGCCGTCGAACACCGTCTTGGCGCGGTCGCAGACCATCTGACCGAGTTTTTCCGCCACACTCATTTTCGACAAGGCATCATCCACCCATTTCCGCTTGGCTGCATTCAGTTTGAACAGCATATTAACTCCTGTTTATTCACCCCAGGATTGACGGGGAACCCGTAAGCCGGCAACTTACCATGCACGGCATTCCCTGGCAATCCGCAAATGATTTTTCCGGATTTGCCGCCATGCAGACTAAACCGTGTGGTTTCCACGGACGGTGGCGAATTTCCGGCAATGCCGCCGGCGGTCGTTTTTCAGTGATGCCCGCGGCGCCGGCGGTTTTGTTTCGCAGTCCTCAGCGCATCAGCATGAGCGTCCCGGCGAACACATGTTCATAACATCCGATATCCGCCAGCCGGGAAAACCGGTCCAGGCGCGGGTGGCCGTCCAAATCCATGCCGCCCGCCATCCAGGCTTCATTCAATCCCGTGTTGATGCAAGGCGAGCTGTCTGCCAGGCGGTAATCGCCCATGGCCAGGTTGACGCCAGACCCTGAGCCAGGAGCGAAAAACCCGGGGGAATCGGTGATATTGCCCAGCGAATCATTGGTCAAAACCGGGCTGCAAGAATAATAAAAAGCTCCCATGCCGGCTGGATCGGGCAGATACAGATCATCGCCGCCATTGCCGGCCTGGTTGGAATACACGATTGTATTGCGGATGACATCGGCGCCTGCCGCCGCCAGCGCCAGGCCGCCCCCGGATCCGCCGACTGCCTGGTTGCCGGCCAGTGTGCAGGACTCAATCGTGTTGGTTCCGCCGGCGGAAATATAAATTCCGCCGCCGTAGTAACTAACAACCGACGACATCACGGCATTGCCCGCAATCAGGCAATTACGGAGGCGCGCGCCGGTATTCCCGGCAAGCAAAACACCGGCTCCGCTGCGTTGCGACAAATTGGAGATCACTGAACAATATTCCATCACGCCGTTTGATTGAAAATGGACGCCGGCGCCCTCATATTTGGCTATATTCCCGATGATCCTGGAATGAGTGACGGTCATGGCTCCCACTGCTCCGCTGACATATCCCAGCCTGAGTCCCCCGCCGGAACCTTCAGTTGATTCGTTGTGGCTGACAACGCAATTGCTGACAAAGGCGCTGCCGCCCAGCACCACACCCAGACCGCCGATAACCGTGCCCTTGTTGTGCGTGATCGTGGAATTGACAATACGGGCATACGATTGGACATTAACTCCGCCAACCAGCGCGTTGCGCGTGTTATTGCTGATCACGCAGTCTTCAATCAATGTCGGACCATGAATTGTCAAGCCGGCGCCACGCTGATTAGCGGTATGGCCATTGCCGGAAATTGTGCAGCGGGTAATCATAGTAGTTGCTGATGCCGCCCCGATATATAATCCGCCGCCCATCACGGGCGAATTATTATCCGCAATTACACAATCATGAATCTTCATGCCGAAGCCGCATATCCCTCCGCCATTCCAAGAGGCGCCGACAATTTCGTTGGAAATAATCCTGGAATTGGCGATAACCGCGTTCGAGGAATAAACATATATGCCGCCGCCGTATTTCTCGCTGGTGTTGAACATAATATCGCAATTGGTCACAATGCCGGATCGAAGGTAAATTCCCCCGCCATTGTAAAGGCCATTATTGATCCCCGTGCCATTGGTTATGGTAAAACCGTCCAAGACTGCTTCGGCATGATCGAGATAGACAATGCGCGTGTCATAAGCCGGATCGCGGGTGAGCGCCACACCGGAAGGCGGATTCAAGCCGCGGATGGAAACAGGCTTGGCGATTGACAACTGGTTGGTGAGGTAAAAAGTACCATTGGATACCAACACCGTATCGTAGTCTTCTGCGGCGCCGATCGCACCCTGAATGTTGTTGGTCGCGTCGGTCCAGCTTGTGCCGGCGCCGGTTCCGTTGACGGCGACATAAAGCGTGGCCGTTGATCCGACAATGGGTAAAGCCAGGGCCGCGGCTGCAACACGCAAAATATTATGCAACATACGCGCGGATGGATGCACGGCGGCAGACGCGCATTTTGTAATGGCGGCGCATTGTCGAGTAGACATAATATGATTTCCTCTTTTAGGTTTGCTTTGTATTCCCTGTTTCTCGCCTCTTTCGATTGGCGAGTGTCACACTATTTAAACCATGTGAGGAAACTTCAATGCCCCTCACGGAACCGGACTTGTAGA
>JAXGSX010000018.1:0-22243 GCA_040775225.1 Kiritimatiellia bacterium
CTGCAAAAGGGGCATGCCGTGAATTTCGGCGCGCCGGTCGCCCAGCTGCTGCGCCTGGCCGGTGCGGAAGTGGTGGAAGTCGGCGCCGCCAACGGGTGCCGGCCCTGGCATGTGCAGCATGCGCTGCGGCAAGGCCCGGCGGCGGCGGTGATGGCGGTGGAATCATACCACACGGCCGGCTACGGCGGAATCCCGCTGTCGGAGCTGGCCGGGCTGGCGCACGCGGCCGGCGTGCCGTTGCTGCTGGACGCGGCCACACAGGAATTGCGGCTGCGCGAATTGGTCCAGGCGGGCCCGGATTTGATTTATTGCAGCGCGCATAAGTATTTGACCGCGCCCACCGCCGGGGTCGTGGTCGGACGCAAAGACCTGGTGGCAGCGGTATTGCTTCAAAACGCCGGGATCGGCCGCGGCATGAAAGTCGGCAAGGAAGGCATCGTCGGATTGCTGGCGGCCCTGGAAAATCCGCCCGCCCGCGATACGGCCGCCTGGGCGGAAACGGAAAAAAACAAGATGCGCCGGCTGGCTGACAAATTAAAAACCATCCCGCGCGTCAAGGTATCTATTTCGCCCGATCCCAACGGCTGCCCCTTTGACCGTTTGCGCCTCGAATTCCAGCCGGGCCGGGATCGGCCGGCCCCGCAGGCATTGATGCAAAGACTGCTCGAACACGATCCCGGTATCGTCGTGCGCGCCTATCCCTTTGACCGGCATGGCGTGTACATCAACGCAACGGAAATGACCGCGGCGGAGGTGGATACCGCCGCCGCTGCTATTTGCGCGATCCTGCAAAACGGTTAATCCCTGGGCACGGCCCCGCCCCCTCGGTCGTAGCAGGGCGCTTCAGGGTGTTTTACCAGTTTTCGCCCAGCAGTTCGAAGTGCGCCCGCGGATGGGCGCAGGCCGGGCAAGTATCCGGCGCCTCTTTGCCGCGATGGAGATACCCGCAGTTGCGGCAACGCCAGACCGTTTCCTTTTCGCGTTTGAAAACGCGGCCCTGGGCAATGTTGGCGGCCAGGTCAAGGTAGCGTTTTTCATGCTGGCGCTCGGCTACGGCGATGGCTTCGAAAATCTTGGCAATCGCTTCAAAACCTTCCTTCCGCGCGGTCTTGGCGAAGCCCGGATACATTTCCGACCACTCGTGATGTTCGCCCCCGGCGGCCGCCTTCAGGTTCTCCTCGGTGGGGGCAATCATACCCGCCGGGAAGGCGGCCTGAATTTCCACTTCGCCTCCCTGCAGGAGTTTGAACAGGCGCTTGGCATGCTCTTTTTCCTGGTTGGCGGTTTCCGCAAAAATGTCGGCGATTTGCACGAAACCATCCTTGCGCGCCTGGCCGGCAAAGTAATCATAACGATTGCGCGCCTGCGATTCGCCGGCAAATGCGGTTAAAATGTTTTTCTCGGTCTGGCTGCCCTTAAGTTCCATAGCTACTCCTGTAAATGTTTGTGAAATTAATGCCGCTCTGCGCTGCCACGGCACGGCGGCAATTGTCCGTTGCACCGGCTGTATGTTAATCCGCGGGCGAAAATTCGTCCTTGCTGACGCCGCATTCCGGGCAGACCCAGGTGTCCGGCAGGTCTTCAAAGGCCGTGCCGGGGGCCACGCCGTTGTCCGGGTCGCCCTTGACCGGATCGTAAATGTATCCGCAGACGTTGCATTTGTATTTTTTCATGCTGCCTCCTGTGCTTTGCTATACACGGCTGAAGCGCCGCGCTGAATCGAACTTTGCGCTAATTATGCCTTAAATCATTCGCCATGTCAATCTTTGCTTGCGCCGTGGTCGGGCGCCGCGGCGGACAGCGGCTTAAAAATCTAGACTTCCCGCGGCGGCGGCGTTAAAGTAATTGGAATCACGCGGCAAAAAAGGGAATTTTCAGGCATGCAAACAATTCGCGTCGGCATTATCGGCATGGGCGGCTTCGCGGGCTCGCATCAGCTTGCGGTAAAACTGCTGGAGGAAACCGGCGCCTGCCGGCTGGTCTGCTCCTGCGATCCGGATTTGAACAAATTCGCGGATAAAATGACGGAGTGGGAATACCAGCGCCGCGGCGTCAAGGTTTTTGACAATCACCTTGAAATGCTGGATGCCTGCGCCGGCGAAATGGACATGGTGGCCATCCCCACGCCCGTGCCGCTGCACGCGCCCATGCATCGCGCCTGCGTTGACCGCGGGCTGGCGGTGTACCTGGAAAAACCGCCCACCCTGAATTTCCAGGAACTCGATGAAATGCTGGCAGTCGAGCAGCGGGCCGGTAAATTGACGCAAGTCGGGTTTAATTACATTGTTGAAAACACTCGCCGCCGGGTTAAACAGCGCGTGGTCGCCGGCGAATTCGGCGCCTTGCGCGAAGTCGGCTACCGCGGGCTGTGGGCGCGGTCTACCAGGTATTTTGAACGCGCCCGGTGGGCCGGCCGGCTGCTCCTGGACGGACGGCTGGTGCTGGATTCCGGCATGGGCAACGCCATGGCGCACCATGTCCATAATATCCTGTTCTGGGGCGGTACGCATGGCGTCATGGACTGGGGGCAGGTGGAATGGGCGGAGGCGGAACTCTACCGCGCGCACGCGATCCAGGGCATGGATACGTCGTTTGTGCGGGCCGGGCTGGCTGGGGGCGTCAGGCTGACGGCGGTATTGTCGCATGCCTGCTGGAATAAGTCCGACCGCCGGGAGTGGCTGGTCTGCGATAATGCGCGCATAACGTGGACCACCGGCGAGGGTTACCAGATCGCCTGGAATGACGGCCGCCGGGAAACCATACCGCCGGAGCCGGTCTCTTTGAAGGAAAACCTCCGCGCTTATTATGCCTACCTGCGCGGCGAGGAAGAACGTCCGCTGACGCGGCTGGAGGATGCGCGCCCGTTTGTGCAGTTATGCGACCTGGTCTATGTCGCCGCCGGCCGCATCCGCCAAGTTACTCCGGAATATGTTCAGCGCAAAATCCTGCCGGAGGATCAGTCCGAATCGCTGCAGATTGACGGGTTATCCCAGGCGGCCGACCGGTTCATCCAAAACGAGGAATGGCCCAGCGGGCAGGGACTGCCTTGGGCCGGACCTGGCGGCCGGGCCGCCATCGGGGAGTTGCCGCGCCTGCAGGCAACGGTGGAGCGAATGGCGGCGGAGGCAGGCGCGGCGGACGCTTGAGCCGTCAATCAAACGAGCCCAAGGAGTTATATGTCCGACGATCTGGTGCAGGTGCAAACGACTCTGCCTACCGCCGAAGCCGCGGAGGAATTGGCGCGACGGCTGCTAGCGGCCCGGCTGGCGGCCTGCGTCCAGCAATACCCCATCCAGAGCATTTATCATTGGCAGGGCAAGCAGGAAAACACCGCGGAAATCGCTTTGACCGCCAAAACCCGCGCCAGCCTGGCGGCGCCGCTGATGGATTTTATCCGGCAACATCATCCTTACCAGGTGCCGGAAATCCTGGTTCTGCCGGTGTTGGGCAGTCTGCCGGCTTACCGGGACTGGGTGTATGCGGAAACCGGAGAAAAGCCATGAGTTTGCGGGTCAACGGCGAGGAAATCACGGCGGCGGAATTGGAGGCCGAGTATCGGCGCCTGGAAAAGGCTGGCCGCCGCGGCCAGCCGGGCGAGGCGGCGGCGGCGCGGCCGCAACTCCAGGCCCAGGTGCGGGATTTTGCAATCGGACGCCGGCTGCTGCTGCAGGAAGCCCGCCGCCGGGAACTGGCGGTGACGGATGAACAACTGGCCGGCGGATTGCTCCCCATGATCAATGCCGCCGGCGGCCCGGCCGCCTGGACCGCGCGCGTGCGCAGCGGGCAGATCAATTACCGCGACGTCTGCCGGCAGCTGACGGAAGCCCTGTTGGTGGAGGCGGCGGCGCGGGAGATAACCTGCCCCATCCCGCCGCCGGGGGAGGATGAAATCGCGTTTTATTACGCGCAGCATGTCGCGGAACTGGGCGACCGTACCGCCGGCGAACCGCCGCCCCTGGCGGATGTGCGCGAGAAAATCAGCGATCGGCTGTGGAGCGAGCGCCGCAACCAGGCGCTGGAGGAATTCGTTGCGCAGTTGCGCGCCACCGCCATCATTGAAACGGACGAGTAGTTTGCCATGGCCAAAATACACAACACCGACAAACAGCTTGCCCGGGAAGCCGCCCTGACGGCCGGCCGGCAATTACGCGGCCGGCGCGCCGATTGGAATGTGATCACCGCTAATTATGCGCATGATGTCAAACTGCAAGCCGACCGCGAGGCCGAAGCCGTCATTATCAATTTACTGCGCCGGCAGTCGTCTTACCCGATCCTGGCGGAAGAATCCGGGGAAGTGGCGGCCGCCCCCGGCCCGGACCAGTTGCGCTGGATTGTGGATCCGCTGGATGGCACCG
Organism: Kiritimatiellia bacterium; assembly: GCA_040775225.1. Taxonomy (GTDB): domain Bacteria; phylum Verrucomicrobiota; class Kiritimatiellia; order JAAZAB01; family JAAZAB01; genus JAXGPF01. The sequence goes on from JAXGSX010000018.1 coordinate 4,356, forward strand.
TAAACTATGCCGGCGGTATCCCCTTGTCGGCGGTGTCCATTGGACTCTGGCGCGGTGCGGCGCCGCTGTACGGCGTGATTTATGATTTCTGGCGGGAGGAGTTGTTTGAAGGCGGTCCGGACGCGGGCGCGGCGCTGAATGGCCGGCCGATCCGCGTCAGCGCGGTGGCTGATCCCGCCCGGGCCATGTTCGCCACCGGGTCGCCCGGCACCCACGCGGACGATCCCGGGTCGTTGCCGCGCTTCATTCGGAATATCAGCAGTTACCGCAAAATCCGGATGCTCGGCACGGCGGCGTTGTCGCTGGCATACGTGGCTTGCGGCAGACTGGATGTCTATGCGGAGCAGGTGATGCTCTGGGATGCCGCCGCCGGCGCCGCCCTGGTGGCCGGCGCGGGCGGCATCGCAACGGTGCAGCCCTGCGCCGGGGTCCCTTACACCTGCCGGGTCAGGGCTGCGGCTTGCGCGGCCCTGCTTACGCCAGTCACGGCGTCTGATCCGGGTTCAGAGTAAGTTCGCCAGGCGGTGCGCCGCAGCCAGACGGGCGTCCGGCTCCGGTATGCTGCCTGTAGTAGCCGGACGGTGTCCGGCATCGCCTGACGCGGGTTATGATTGACGTTGCCGACTTAAATCGGTACATTTGATGCGCACTTGGGGAGAGGTGACCGAGCTGGCCGATGGTGCAGCACTGGAAATGCTGTGTACTCCAAAAGGGTACCGTGGGTTCAAATCCCACCCTCTCCGCCAGTTTCATGACGGTTGTTTTCACGCCTGCCGGCTGGCGCGCGGATGATCCCCCGGGTTTTCTTTTGCCGGCGCAAAATGCGGATATTGCAGCCTGCCGTTCAATCAGTTAATCAGCACAGGAAAGGGATAATTATGAAACGTTTGGTAAAAATTTTAGCCGGTATCATCATCGTCGTGGCGATCCTGGCTGGGTTGTCGCATCTCTATCTAGGCCATGCCGTCAAGGCTGCGGTGAACCAGATCGGCCCGCGCGTGCTGGGCGTGCCCGTGGAACTGGATCATGCCGCGATACATCTTCTGCGCGGCAAAGTGGACCTCGCCGGCCTGCGGATCGGCAATCCCGAGGGATTCGATACGCCCCACCTGATGACCATGCAGTCTTTAAGCGTGGACCTGGACGTCGCTTCCATCATGGGCGATACGGTGACTATCCGCCACATCCACATCAACGATCCCGAAATCACGTTCGAGCAAAACCTTACCGGGAACAACCTCGGCGCGCTCCTGAAGAATCTCGAGCAGCCGGAAAAAAAACCCGCGCAGGAAGAGGCGCCCGCCGCGGAGCAGCCGGAGCCGGATGCCGGCGCGCCCGGAAAGAAAGTCGTCATCGAAGATTTCCAACTGCGCGGCGCCCAGGTGAATGTGAGCTTGCCGGGCATGAGCGACAAAGCCATTCCCGTGCCGCTGCCGCCGGTCGTCATGACCGACATCGGCAAGGAGTCCGGTGGCGCCTCGCTGCCTGATATCATCGCCCGCGTCGTCAAGGGCGTGATGGAAAGCGCGACCAAGGCCGTGGCGGCCTCGGCCGGTGTTCTGGGCGATGGCGTGAAATTGCTGGGCAAAGGCGCGGCGGCGGCGGGCGATGCGGCGTTGGACGCGGGGAAGGCCGCGGGCGATGCCGCCCTGGACGCCGGTAAAGCCGCCGGCGATGCGGCGGCGGATGCCGGGAAGGCCGTGGGCGATGCGGCGGTGGATGCCGGGAAAGCGGTTGGCGCCGGCGTCCAAAAAGGCGCGGCCGCTGCCGGCGATGCCGTCAGCGGCGTGGGCGAAGCCGTAAGCGGCGGCGCAAAACAACTGCTGGGCGGCGTCAAGGGCCTGATCAAACAGGAAAAGCAGCCGGAAGAGTAAAACACGGTTCAACCGGGCCGCCCTTAGCGCGCCGCGGATTGATTCATGCGGCGGAAAGTCCGTGGCGGCATGCCCGTACAGCGGCGGAATTGCTTCGAAAAATAATAAACATCGCAGAAATTCAGCCGCTCGGCAATATCCTCCATGGTTAAATCAGTTTCGCGCAAAAGCCGGCAGGCTTCCTGAATTTTATGGCGCTGAACATACTGCGCCGGCGGCAGGGCGAAAATGCGCGCCCAAATCCGCCGGAACGTGGAGTATGCCAGGCCTTGTCCCGCCGCCAGGCCGGCGAAATCCGGTTTAGACGCGGCATTGCCGGCCAGGGATTTGGCGATTGCCTGGATTGCGGCCACCGTCTCGTCCGTCCGCGCTCCCGCCGCCTGGCGGAGAATGGCATCCGTAATCATGTGCAGGCACAGGGTATCCAGCCTGTCCGCCTGCCCGAATTCCGCCGGCCCGGCCAGCAGCGGGTAGAGGATGTTCAAGTATTGCCGGGTTTCGAAAGGCGCGGCAATCGGCCAGATAGGCCGCCTTTTAGATGCGATTTTCCAGCGTTGCAGTCGCGGCATCAGGCTCGCGCCGTAATCAATCGAAAGCTCTTCCCAGAAAGTATCCGGACCGAACTGCAGCGGAATGCCCGGCCATTGTGTCAGGATGCAGGGCGCTTGCACCCGCCAGGTTTTGCCGAAAATCCGGTACATGCCGGCGCCCCGCAGGATAAAACTCACGGCAAAACACCCCGTGCTGCCTTGCGGCCAATCGCGCACCACGTCCCGGGCCGGGCAATAATAGACATGATGCACGGGCAGCGGCTGCGGCAGGTGGCGCTGATACGCGTAAAAATCGCCGTGATAAAACCCCTGTTTATTCAGCTTGATGTTAGGGAAAATCGGCCTGTCGCTTAGCATGAGCAATTTATACCAAGTTTGTGCAAAATGTCCATTGCCATTTACGGGCGCATGGCTACAATAACCTTTTAAATATTTGGTTTTCATGTCCGGCGCGGTTTTGCCGGCACACTGGTTGCATCTGGAAAATTGCACAAATCAAGGAGCGCTGGCAAAATGAAGCAACGGAAACGTTACGTGCAGGTCGGGGTAGGGTCGCGCGGCTGGTGTTACACGACGGCGATGGTCAAGACCATGCGCAAGCATTGCGAATTGGTCGGCATTTGCGATACCAATCCCGGCCGCCTGCAATTGTGCAACCAGCGCATTCAAAAAGAACTGGGCGGAACGGCGGCGCCGATGTTTCCGGCCGCCGAATTTGACGCCATGGTGCGCCGCCTGAAGCCGGATACGGTGGTTGTCACTTCGATGGATTGCACGCATGACGAGTACATCGTGCGCGCGATGCGGTTGGGATGCGACGTGATCTGCGAAAAGCCAATGACCATTGACGAGCGCAAATGCCAGCGGATCGTGGATACGGTCAACCGCACGGGACGGGATTTGAAGGTCACATTCAACTGCCGGTACATGCCGCCGATGGTGCAGGTGAAGGACCTGCTGATGAAGGGCGCGATCGGGCGGATTCTGTCGGCCGATGTCCAGTGGATGCTGGATGTCTGCCATGGCGCCAGTTACTTCCGACGCTGGCACAGCGAGATGGCCAATTCCGGCGGGCTGCTGCTGCACAAGGCAACGCACCACCTGGACCTGGTGAACTGGTTCCTCTCGGCCAACCCGGAGGAAGTGTTCGCCATGGGCGGCCGCAGTTTTTACGGCGCCGGAAGCGCATTAGTTAAGCGCTACGGCCTGGAGCGGCATGGCGAAAACTGTCTGAAATGTCCCTGCGCGAAAAAATGCCCATTTTACGTGGACTTGCTGAAATCGGCGCACTCCCGCCGGTTGTACGTGGACAATCAAAAATATGACGGGTATGTGCCGGCGCGCTGCGTGTTCCACAAGCGGGTGGACATCATGGACACGATGAATTTGACCGTGAAGTACGACACCGGGGCGTTTCTGTCATATTCCCTGAACGCGTTTCTACCTTACGAGGGGTTCCGTTTTATATTCAACGGCGACCGGGGCCGCCTGGAATTCGAGTCCATCGGCGCGCCGGCGACGCCGCAGGGCAAGGTATTCAACGCCGAAAACATGCCGCACGGCATGCGCCTGCGGCTGTATCCGCATTTCCGGCCGGCGCGCGAAATCCCCCAGGTGAAATTCTCGGGCGGGCATTGGGGCGGCGACAGCCGGCTGATGACCGACCTTTTTGGCGGCAAGCTGCGCCGGGACCCCTACCTGCGCGCCGCCGGCTACGCCAGCGGGGCGATGAGCATCCTCATCGGCGCGGCCGCCAACAAGAGCATCCGCAGCGGACAGCCCGTGAAAATCGCCGCCTTGGTCAAGGGCATGCCGAAGCCCCGCCTGCCGAAGATGAAAGAATGATGCTTGGCCGGCGCCGCCGTCGCCCGCAGGTAAATCTTATGCGCCATTGGATAAACTTCAGTCTGGCCTGGTTTTTGTTGTCCGCAGTCATTGCAGCTTCGGCCGGTAACGCCGATGGCAACCTTTTAGGCGGCCGGGATTGGAACACGCTCGGCGCCTGGGGCGGCATCCCCAACCGCCCCGACGGCACCGGCGAGGTGTTGCTTGAAGGCGGGGTACTGACGATGACCCGCAAACAGCTTGGCGGAGATTTCAAGCTGTTTACCAGTTCGCCGGAAATCCGTCCCGGCCAGTCTTACCGGTTCCTGTGCAAGTTGCGTAAAAGCGGCGGAGGCGCGGCGGAAATTAAAATCATGTGCCAGCAAAAAGGCCGGTGGGGAGCGCTGGCGTCCCACAATTTCGCCAAGGGCGGAGATTGGCAGAATGTGGATTTCATGTTTGCGGCGCCCGCCGATATGGAAAAACTGCTGCTGCAGTTTTTCCCGCCCCAGGAAATTGGCGGCAGCATCGCGCTGGCCCAGCTCACCTTGCTGCCGGCTGAAATCAAGGCGCCCGCTGCGGAATTGCTGCGCCCGGTAGTGATTGAAAGAAAACTTAAACCGGCCGTTCCGCCATCCTGCCGTATTGCCGTTCCGCCGTATCGCGTTGCCAATCTTCTGTTGAACGGGGATTTTGACCTCGTTAATCTCCGGATCGGCACCCCGCTCTACTGGAAACACGGCTATCAGCTGGATGATCCGCTCACCAATCAATTGTTCTGTTCGATGGATGAAGGCGTTTTTTCCATGCAAGCGCCGGTTTCCATTTCCCAGACCCTGGATGTGGACCGGGAACTGGCAACGGAATACCGGCTGGCGATCAAAGCCATGGTGCTTGCCGGGAAACTGGTGTGCAGCGTCGCCTATCGCGGCCATGCCGATCAAAAAGATTATGCCGTGACGAATATAGTTTTGACGCCTGCGGCGGCCTGGCAGCAGGTTGCAGCCGCGTTTGCGGTGCCTCCGGACAAGCAAGCCGGTTGTCTGCGGGTTGTGTTCTCCCTGCCCGGCGCCGGCGGGCGGGCCCGGCTGGATTATGCCCGGTTGACGCCGGTGGAACCTGCAACTGGCGGGGAAATACAGATTTACCTGGATGGGCCGGCGGCCAGGCATGTCGTGCAGGGAATATGCGTGCCTGAAAAACATACCGTTTACGAATTGGCGGCCGCCAAATACCTACGGAAGTATCTTTACGCCGCCGGCGGCGGCCTGCTGGAAATTTATCCCGGAGTGGAATTGGCGGCCGATGGGGCGCCCGGCCTGGTTTTTGTGGGAGATCGTTTTGTGGATTCCGGGCAGGCGGCGGAATTGCAAACCGGCGGTTATGCCATTGCCAACCGGGGCGGGACCCTGACCGTGGGCGGCCGGCCCGGAGAAGACGGCGCAATGCATGGGGTCTTTGCCTTGCTGCGCAGCCTGGGGATGGAATTTTTTACGGCCGCCGATTACAGGCCGCCGCACGCGCTTCCGCTGGTGATTCCCGAGGCGGCCCAGGTCCGCAACCCGGCTTTAGGCTTCCACTTTGCACCGGGCGGCAACCGGACCCCTTTTGAAGCGCTGGGCTATTCATCTTCAATGTTATGGGCCAATCCCCGCCGCATGGGCCGCTGGATGTGGCGGGAACATACGGCGCCCTTCCTGGTGGACCCGACGCTCTATTATGAAAGCCATCCCGAATATTTTGCCTTGATCAATGGCCGGCGCGCTTGGCCGAAGCGCGGCCGGATTGACGTCCACCTCTGCCTTTCCAATCCCGAAGTGCAGCGCATTGCCGCCGATGCCATGCTTCAATGGATTGCAGCCGAGCCCTGGGCCAGAATCTTTTTTGTCTTTGGCGGCGACGCCTACGGGTGGTGCGAATGCGAAAACTGCCGGGCCTGGGACGGCGCGGCCGATGGGCCGGCGGCGGAAGGCGGATTAACCGATCGGAACTTGCGCTTTGTCAACATCATTGCCGCCAGGGTCGCGGAAAAATACCCCGATAAAATCATTGCCACGCTGGCTTACCTGGGCGCCCGCAAGCCGCCCGGGCGGGTGCAGCCGGGGCCTAATGTCTGGGTGGCTTATTGTCCATACCCGCCTTCATGGAATTGTTGGCGTCATTTCGATTGCCCTAAAAATCTGCGCGGCGCGGCGGAATTGTCGGCCTGGCTGCGGGCATGTCCGGGACAGATCATGCTTTACGATTATCCCGACATGGGCGACACCTATCCTTACTTCGGCCAGCAGCCGCAGGGCGGGCTGTACGCCATGGTGCGGAAAATCAGGTTTTACGCCAATAACGGCGTGCAGGGCATTGCCTTCAATGGCCAGGGCGCCTGGAAGGATTTGTTCAACTATGTGATCAACAAAGTCATCTGGAATCCCTATGCGGACGTGGAAGCCGGCATTGATGAATTTATGCAGTTCCAATACGGCGGGAAAATAGCGCCGGTCATGCGGGAATATTTTAACCTGGTGCATGAACGGGAACTGGCCCGGTCCCTGCACCGTTATGACCAGGGGCTGACCATGGTGGATGACGCTTTCCTGGCCCAAGGCCTTGAATTGCTGAACCGGGCGCAGGAATTGGTCCGGCACGAGCAGCCGCGGGGCGCGGCGGATATTGCCGAGCAGAAAATGAAACTGCTGGCCGCCCATCTGGCAGTTCACAACAAGTCTTCCGGCCTGGCGGAGGGACAGTTGGAGCCGTACGCGCTGCGCCTGGCGGAACTGCTTAAATTGTTCAAGCAGTTCAATATCCGTTCCGCGGACTACCGCCTGAGCATCAAGGAAATGCTTTTGCGGGACGCCCAGATTGATATCGGCGATTACACGCCCTGGCACGCTTCGCCGGTGATCGCCGAATTTTTTAAAAATCCCGCCGCCATGGTCGCCCGAAAGGTTCTTTGCTATCAGGCCGGACCTGAAGGACTGCGGTTTAACTTGAAAATGCTGGCCGGGGGCCAGGGGCTGGCTGATTACCAGAGCGCCGGCCAGCCGAAAACCATCCGTCCTTTCGCCAAAGTGCTGCGCCGGGCCAGTTCGCCTTATGCGGTTTTAAATCTGCCGTTTGAACTGACGGATGTGCCGCGCGGCGGGCTGCGCATGCAGGTTGAAGGACTGGATGACGATAAACCGGGCCAGGCGTCCCTGGAGATACGGATCAACGGCTTGCCTGTCTTCAGCGGCCGGCCGGCTTTCCGGGAGGACGACTGGAGCATGATCGAGACGCCGGTTCCGGAAAATATTCTGAAGCAGGGCGCAAACCAGGCGGTGATCATGAACACCACCCCCGACCAGACGCCAGCAGTCACCTTCGACGCCGCCGAGGCGCCGGTGCAGGACTACTACTGGGGATGGGTCATGATTGCGGAGGTTGCGCTCTTGCATGCCGAGGCCGCCAAGCCGCCCGGCCGCTAAATATTGTTGAGTTAAATCGTAACCATAAAAAGCGAAAGGGGCAGTTGATGCAATCCAAATCAATTTTGTGTGGGATCTTGGTCGGTCTGGTTGGCGCCGCGGCCTGCCTGGCTGAACCGCGGACTAATTACGTGAACGGCGCGACCGGGGATGACGCCAACGACGGCTGGACGCCGGCCGCCCCGAAAAAAACCATAGCCGCAGCCCTGCAAGCCGTCGCCGTAACCGGCGATACAGTGCTGGTGGCCGGCGGACATTACATCCTGACCAACACGATTGCCATCACCAAGCAGGTCGTGCTGCTGGGCGCCGACGGCCCGGAGACGACTTGGATTGACGGCAACCATGAGCGCCGCTGTCTGCTTATCAGGGGCAATGCCGTTGTATCCGGCTTCACGATCATGAACGGTTTCGAAGCCGCCGGTTACGGCGGCGGCGTGCAAATGACCAATGGGTTGCTCGCAAACTGCACAATCAGCAATAATACATCCAAAGAATACGGCGGCGGAATTTATATAAGCAAGTTCGGAATAGCTTCCAATTGCATTATTAGCGGGAATACCGTCACGAGTAAGTATGGCGGTGGACTCTCTATTTGGGACTCGGCCCGGGTGATCAATTGCGACATCATCCAAAACTCAGCCACCGGAGTTGTGGACGCACTGGCGGGCGGCGTGCATTTGAATAATGGTTTTGTGGAAAATTGTCGGATTATTTCCAACAGCAGTGTCTTCGGCGGCGGCGTGCTAAAAGGCTTCGGCACTCTGCGCAACTGCCTGGTGGCTTACAATCAGTCCAGCATCCAGGGCGGCGGAGTATACATCATCCACTCCGCCGCCGGCGCCCTTGAGAATTGCACCATCGTTTCCAACCGCAACAACGGGATCGGCTGTCATGCTTCCGCCATCGGTTATATTGCAAATAGCGTGATCTATTCCAACGTCGCCAATGTATCGGCGCCCGCCGGGGTATCCTTCACTAATTGTTGCGTAACGCCGACCAACAGCCTGTCTGGCGCCGGTAACATTACCAACGCGCCCCTGTTTGTTGATTTTGCGGCCGGCGATTTTCAACTGGCACCCGGATCGCCTTGCATTAATGCGGGTGTTTACCAGCCTTGGATGGCCGATGCCCTGGATTTAGCCGGACACCACCGGCTCGACCGGTTTACAGGCGTCGTGGATATCGGGGCCTGCGAATATGTCAGCCGCGGGGTCTTTTTCTCCATCCGCTGACGGCGGGGAAGAATTGAAACCGGCGGTGCCCGGAAAACGCGCAAAATTCAAGGGACGAATGATGAATCTTCGGCAATCCTTACGTCCGGTTTTGACAGGCGCCGCAATTTTCCTGGCGGCAACTCTCCGGGCGGATGTCCGGTTGCCGACCCTGTTCGGCAACGGCATGGTTTTGCAGCGGGATGCGGAATTGCGTGTTTGGGGATGGGCGGCGCCCGGCGAAAATATTTCCGTGGCGCTGGCGGACCGGCGGGGCGGGACCGTCGCTGGACCGGACGGCCGCTGGCAGGTGATCCTGCCGCCTATGCCGGCTTCCCTGGCGCCGCTGGAATTGACGGTACAAGGCCGGAATACCATTCGTTTGGATGATGTCTTGATCGGCGAAGTCTGGATTTGCGCCGGGCAGTCGAACATGGAGCAAGCGCTGGCCAATGTCGTCCAGGGGCGTGAATTGGCAGCCCGGGCCGGCGACTATCCGGCCATCCGCCTGTTCAAGCCGCCGGCGGCAACCGCGACCGTGCCCTTGGATGATTACCCCGGGGCGCGCTGGGCGGCGGCAGCCGCCGATACCGTTGCCCGGTTCTCGGCCGTCGGATATTGTTTTGGCTTGGAGCTTTTCCAGGACTTGAAAATTCCGGTGGGATTGATTCAGGCGGCGCGCAGCGGCTCCGGCGCCCAGGCCTGGACCAGCGCCGAAGGATTGCGGGACGATTTTAAATATTTGCTCGAGGAACAGGCGGCCCGCGTCAAGGCATATCCCGGCATTGCGGGTCAATGTGAAAAACTGCTGGCGGATTATGCAAGGCGCCGGGACGCGGCGCTGCGGGAACGGCGCCCGGCCCCCGCCGAAACCCCGGCGGAGAGCGAAGCCCGCTGGCGGAATCCGGCATATTTCCGGCATCCTGCCGTCTTGTTCAACGGGATGATCGCCCCCTTGCTTCCCTGCGCCATCCGCGGCGTCGCCTGGTTCCAGGGGGAAGAGGACGCGCCGCGCGCCTGGCGCTACCGGAAACTGTTTCCCGCTTTGATCCGCGACTGGCGGACGCGTTTTAGGCAGGGCGATTTCCCCTTTTATTATGGTCAGTTGGCGAATTGGGAGGCTTCCCGGCCGCTGATATACGCGGAACTGCGGGAGGCGCAACTGATGGCGTTGGCATTGACGAATACCGGCATGGCCGTAACTATTGATCTTGGCGACCCGCATGATGTCCATTTCCGCAACAAGCGCGAGGTTGGCCGCCGGCTGGCCTTGCTTGCCCTGGCCCGGACCTACAGGCGGGATGTCGTTTGTTCCGGCCCGATTTATCACGCCATGTGCAGGGAAGGGGGGGCTATCCGCCTGACTTTCAAGCACGCGGATGGCGGGTTAACCGCGCACGGCGGTGCGCTCCGTGGATTCGAAATCGCGGGCGCTGACCGGCGGTTCCTGCCGGCGCAGGCCCGCATCGAGGAAGACGACGTCATCGTATGGAGCGAAGCGGCACCGGAGCCAGTAGCAGTGCGTTATGCCTGGGCGAACAATCCCGCATGCACCCTCTTCAATCAGGCCGGTCTTCCGGCCTCGCCGTTCCGCACCGACGACTGGCCGGGCATCACGGCTGATCTGCGCTGAGCGCCGCGATCAGAGCAGCGGGGGAATCGCGGCATGTAATGCCGCTCCCACATTTACAAATCAAGCTGTTTTCAACCGCGGCCTCTGGCCCGGCCAGCCAGCTTCCGGCCGCCGGCAGGTTTGCCGATGTGCAGCCGGGCGCGCAGCCAGGCGAGCTGCCGCTCCGCCTGCCATGGTTCGATGTTATGCCGGCCAAAGGGGTAAATATTCATGCTTTTTTCCGCGGTGATGCGGTTGTATGCGGCGAAGATGCATTCCGGCGGCACGGCTTCGTCGTTTAAGCCGCAGGAAACCATGACCGGGCACCGGATGCGGCCGGTAAAATTCATCACGTCAAAATAACTCATGGTGCGGTAGACTTGCTCCAGTTTGTGCGGGTAACGCCGCAAATACGCCGCCAGTTCGCCGCCGGAGGCCGTCTGGGTGACAATCCGCTTATCCCACCAGCAGTAACTCGGCACATCCGCCACGCACGCGGCGACCCGATGATCCAGGGCCGCGATGGCCAGCGCCGTGCCGCCGCCCTGGCTGGAGCCGCCCACCGCCACGCGCCGGGCGTCAATCTCCGGGGTTGACATGGCCAGGCGCAGGCACAGCAGGGCGTCGGTCCAGGCATGGTACAGGAAATAGGAATCACGGGTTTCAATATTCATCACGATGAAGGATTGCGCGCCGCAGCGGGTTAAACTGGTGGCCGAGCCGGTTTCTCCGCCCTGCTGCCGGAAGTCCATTGCCACCACGGCGAATCCCGCGGCCACCCAGCGCAGGTGCTCGTAGGGCCGGAACCGGCTGCCGCCGCCGCCATGATACCAGACCATGGCCGGCACCTTGCCGTCCCGGGCGGCCGGCGGCAGGATGATCCAGGCCTTGACGATGGTGCCGTCCAGCCCGGCGAAGGTGGTGTCCCGGATTTCGATGTTTTCCAACGGGTAGGGGATGGCGGCGGATTGGGCGTTGAGTTGGTGGCGGTTAACCTTTTGGCAATGCTTGCGCCAGAAGTCGTTGAAATCCGGCGCGGCGGTCAAAGGCACCTTCAGCTTTGCCAGGGCCTGAACCCGCTTGCGAATCAGCGGCGACATTTGAAAATGCATTGATGGCTGCCCGTGTTGCAATAAAGAAAAAACGACTAGAGATGAAGGCATTATAAGGATACCAGGCCGACAGTCAATCTTATGCGCATGGCGGCGCGACACTTAATGCGCCGCCGGGTGATGTGCCGCAAGAATGGGCTTGCAATCCCAAGCGCCGGCCGGTAGCTTGTGCCCGACACGCAATGCGCCCAATGCGCCGCGGGGAGGATACCCGCGGCGGCCCGATTCGCCAGCGCCATGAACACCTTGCCGTCCGCCGACAATTTCGCCGCCCGGTTCAGCGAACGGGAACGCCGGCGCCGCCGGCTTTACGCCTACGCCTCGACCTGGTTCGGCTGTTTCTCGGAGGTGATGCTGGATTCCAGCGCGATTATCATCCTCTTCATCACCATGCTGCGCGGCAGCGCCACTATGGCCATGCTTTCCACTTCGCTGACGGCGCTAGCCGCCATTTTCCTCAATATTCCCGGCGCGGCCATCGCCGACCGCATCGGTTTGCGCCGGGCCTACACCATTGCCTGCTATCTCGGCTGCGGCGGATTCCTGGCCATGGCGGCGGCGCCGGCGTTGCCCCCGCCGCTGGATTTATATCTCGTTCTGGCCGGGTGCCTGGTCTTCTGCGTGTCGCGTTCGTTCTATGGCGTCACCTGGTACCCCCTGCTCGACAACATCCTGATGCCCGCCGAACGCAGCAGATTTTTCGGCAAAATGCGCTATACTTACCTGTCCCTGACGGCCGCCGGCTTTTTCCTGTTGAGCCTGGCGCTGGGCGAGGAACCGCCGCTCTGGGCGATGCAAGTTGTCATCGCCGCCGCCGGCTTGATGTTGATCGGGCGGAAATTATGCCTTGACCGCCTGCCGGTCAATGCGCGGGAGCGCGGCGGGCTGGAATGGAAAAAATCGCTCGGTGTTGCCATCCGCAATCTGCCGCTGACCGGCTGGGCGGTTTATGTCTGCTGCCTGGGCCTGGCGTCCAGCTCGCTGCTGCCGCTGACGTTGATTTATCTCAAACGCGAAATTCAGGCGCCGGCCGACGTGGTGCAGTGGATTTCCGTCGCTTACATGGCCGGCTTGATTTTCGGTTACCTGCTGTCGGCCCGCCTGTTGCGCCGGTACGGCGTGCGCGTGATTCAGCCTTTAGGTCACCTGTTTTACATTGCTAGCGGCCTTGCCATGTTTCTGATTGGCCCGGGTGTGCCGGGGTTCTTTTTCATTACCGGCGCGATCCTGTTCCTGCTGGGGTTCTGGGTGGCCAACTGTCTGTGCTGTTATTCGATAGAACTGCTGGCCTTGGCGCGGCCGGGCAATAAAGTCATGGCGGCGGCTTACCTGTCCACCTACAATGCCATCGGCGCGGCCGCGAGCCGCTTTGCCACATCCATGATCATCGGCGCGGGCATCCTGGCGCCGTACTGGACCAGGTGGGGCTTGCGCTTCAGCAGTTATCAGACCCTCTTCCTGATCTTTACGGCGCTCCAGGTATTTTTTCTGCTGATGCTGGCCCTGGTGCCGTCCATCGTGCCCAAGCATGATGATTATTACGCCCCCGCCTGAAATGCCGGTATCCGATATGTTGCCGGTCGGTTACGATCCCCGCCAACCGGCGCCGCCGACAATTTCACGATGCCGGCGTCAATATGCGGTATGTGGCACACAGCGCCCTGGGCGCGTTTCCCTGCGCTGACCATTATGCCCTTGTTCTTGCCCGGGTGGAAATTACTAGAATACGGGACTGACCCCTGTTTTCCGAATTATGCCCTTGTTCTTGCCCGGGTGGAAATTACTAGAATACGGGACTGACCCCTGTTTTCCGATCCCATAGGATGAGGGGGTCAGTCCCGTATTCTAGTATTTATTTTCCGCCCAGCCGGTAGCCAGCCTTGAGACATGCAGGGATTAAAACCATTTGTTTTTCTCCTGACTGTGTGTGCCCTCGCTCTTGCAAGCGCTTTATGTCTGAAAGTTCCTGATTTCGCTGGTTTAGACGCGTCGTAAACGCACGGCAGAATATTGAACACGGAACTCCAAATATTATTCCTTCGATATTTTACCCCATATCCGGCATTTGAAATTAAGGGAATGGGATAAAGTGTTAAATTTCAATATTGCCCTAAAAGACCGTTTGTATTTGAACTCCCGGCGCTGTTGTCCACTGGACGGCATAAAATTGACTTGTTTCATGAAGATGGTTTGTTATCCTTCAGACAAGGTAAACATCGGGGACCAAATCATACAGCGAGGTGGTTATGTCTCAAGATTTACAGCGGGCGGCGGTCGTTTGCATGGCGGCCATGCTGATGGCATGTCCGGCATTCGGAGCAGTCAGCGTGGTTTCCACGAACTACGGCGCGGAAAAGTATGGTTGTGTGGACGGTATCGCCGCGGAAACCAACGGCAATCTGCTGGTTCACGGCGGGTTTAGCATGGTCAACGGGCAGATTTGCGAGCATGCGGCCCGCATCCTGCCCGACGGCTCGCTGGCTTCCGCCTGGAATCCGAATCCCGACGATGCCATTGCGAAAATTCTGCCGGCGCCGGATGGCATTTACATGTGCGGATATTTTACTCAGCTTGGCGGACAGCCATGCCTGGGCCTGGGTAAAGTGGATCCGGTTACCGGGGCGTTGCAGCCGTCATTCAATCCCGCGCCGGGCGAGCCGGTGACTGCCCTGGCGCTGGGGTTGAATGCGCTCTATGCCGGCGGCTCTTTCACCAACATCGGCGGACAGGCCCGGCCTTTGATGGCGAAACTGAATCCCCTGACCGGAGCGGCGTTGCCGGGCTTTACCAATGGGCCGGCATTCGGCCAGATTTATACGCTGGCGCTGGACGAAACGGGATTATATCCCGGCGGAGTGTTATTCGATATCGGCGGCGAGACCCGGATGTTCCTGGCCAAGGTTTCCGCCGCCAGCGGGGATGCCGTCCCGGACACCTTTACCAATGGCGCAGACAACCTGGTGCATCATCTTTACGCGGCGGGGAATTATGTCTATGCCTGCGGGTATTTCGATGAAATCGGCGGCGCGCCGTACGCCAGTTTCGCCCGGCTGCACCGTGACTCCGGCAATGCCGACACCAATTTTCTCTGTGGCATTACCAGCACCGTGGACGGGCTGGTCTGGGACGCGGCGGTGACGCCCGGCGGCGTATTCGTCGGCGGCGATTTCACCAATTACGCCCATACCGGCCGCGGGACCCTGGTCAAACTCAGCCCGGCCAATGGCGCCGTGATCCCGGCTTTTACCGCCAGGATCAATAATGCCGTGACTGCCCTGGCGGCCATGCCGAACGGCAAGATCGCCGCTGGCGGTGATTTCACCGCAGTCAACGGGCGGTCGGCCGGCGGCCTGGCAATTCTGGATGCGGTTACCGGCGCGCAGGATCCGGCCTTCCAGGCGCGCGTGGCTGAGAATGGGAACATAAAAGCCGCCTTGCCGATGGCGGACGGTGGCTGGGTGCTTGGCGGTGATTTTGCAATGGTGCATGGCGTGTCCATGCCCAACCTAGCGCGGTTTAATGCGGATGGGATATTGAACACCAACTGGGCGCCACGTCCGAACGGAACGGTGGAGTCCCTCGTCAGCGATGGCGCCAACCTTTACGTGGGCGGCAGTTTCACCGAGATTGCCGGTCAAACTTTTTCCAATCTCGCCAAGCTCAACCTGGCCACCGGCGCCGCCGATCCGGGGTTTGCGGCCAATGCCAATGGTAATGTCGGCGCCATGCTGCTATCGGACATGGGCGATTTGTATGCCGGCGGCTCATTCAGCGCCATCGGCGGCGGCAGCCGGCAGAACCTGGCGAAATTAAATGCAGCCACGGGCGCCCTGATTACGAATTTTACCGCCAATGCCAGCGATTATATCTGTGAAATAGTTTTGGACAGCGGTTGGCTCTATGTCTGCGGCTCTTTTACGCAAATCAACGCCTCCGCCTGCGGGCGCGTTACCAGGCTTAATCCGGCAACCGGTGCGCCGGACCCCGCCTGGACCAACGGCGCCGGCAGCCGGATTTCCGGCATGGCGGTAACGCCCGATGCGGTGTTTGTCGGCGGTGACTTTACCAATATCGGCGGCGTGGCGCGCGCTTCCCTGGCCAAACTTGATAAATCTGACGGGGGGCCCCTGCCGGGATGGAATCCCGGCGCTGCGCGCTATATCTTCACCTTGCATGCCGATGATGAGTATGTTTACGCAGGCGGAAATTTCGACACGCTGGGCGGTCAGCCCATCGCCAACGCCGGCCGCATCTCACGGAATACCGGCGTGGTGGATACGAATTGGGCGCCCATGCCCAACGGCACGGTGTACGGCGTCATCAGCCAGCCGCCTTATGTCAGTTTATTCGGTTATTTCAACCAGGTTGACGGAGTGTTGCAGCAGGGGTTCGCCAGGCTGAGCCACGAGCTGCCGCAGGTAGCGATTACCAATCCCGTTCCCGGCATTGAGCATTGGCGTCAAAGCGTTGCTTCCATTACATTGCAGGCGGAAGCGCAGGCGGATACCGGCTTGAGTATTACCCAGGTGGTTTATTTTGCCAATGGCGCGCGTATTGGCGCGGCGGCCGACGCGCCTTACACCTGCGTCTGGGCGCCGGTGTATGAAGGCCAATACGCAGTGACCGCCGTGACTTATGACGAGTGGGGGCTTGCCGGCACGTCCGCCGTCCCCGTCAATCTCATGGTGGAGCCGCTGGTTGCGGCGGCCGATTTCGATGGCGACGGCAAGGCCGATCCGGCAATGTACGTTATTCCGCCGGGCGCGGATTATGGTTCCTGGTACATCTGGCGTTCAAGCCTGAATTATGCTCCGTTGGGTCCGGCGCTGGAGGGCGCGCTGAATGCCGTGCCGCTGGCGGGCGATCTGGACGGAGACCGCCTGGGCGACCCGGTCCTGTGGCACGAGGCGAAAGTGTCCGGTCTCTGGCGGAATGCCTGGTATGTGTGGCGTTCCACCGAGAATTACACCGGCGCCGGGCCGTTTTACTTGGGGCCTGCCGGCCTGGCGCCGGTGCTGGCGGACTTTGATGGGGATGGCAAGGCCGATCCGGGGATTAACAACGATGATAGCGTCAACAACATCTGGCGGGTCTGGCGGTCCAGCATGAATTACGCCGACAGCGGCGATGTGCGCCTGGGCGCGCTGTGCGCCGGCACGCCGCTGGCGGCGGATTTCGACGGCGATGGCAAGGCCGATCCGGCCAAGGTGGACGGCAATGACTGGCGAGTGTGGATGTCTTCCGCCAATTACCAGATGCAGGGGCCGTATACGCTGGAAGCCGCGGCGGAAGGACAGCCCCTGGCGGCGGATTTTGACGGCGACGGCAAGGCCGATCCGGCCATGTATATTTCAACCGGCGCCGGCTATTGCAGCGGCTGGTACGCCTGGCTGTCGTCCGCCAATTACCGGCGGTTTGGGCCGTATCCATTTACGGCGCCGTAATTGCAGCGCGGGCATCCTGCCGCATACGGGAATCCGGGCGCGAGGCATACGGAAAACTTGCCAGATGATGATAGGGTGCCGTGGTAGGGCGCGCAGTCCCTTGCGCGCCGTCTGGAAACGGCGGCCAAGGTCCTGGACCCTGCCTGAGATACCCGCATGCTTCCGGGTGTGCGGGTCAAGCATTATAAGGTTCAAAAGCTGCCTGAGCCCGGCCGGGCTTGCTGATGCCGCTGGCAATCAGCAGTTGGGCGAGGATGCGGGCCTTGGACGGGGGCAGGTCCAGCGCCGCCACGAAGCCCAGACGGTCATCGTCCACCTCCACGTTGCGGTTGACGCATCCCTCCGGCATCCGCGCTGCGCGCACCACCAGCAGTCCCCGACGGGCGGCGGCGGCCAGGGCGTCAAGGACGGCGGCCGAGGCATTGCCGTTGCCCGCGCCGGCCAGCACGATGCCCCGGGCGCCGCCGGCCGCGGCGGCCTCCACCAAGCCGGCATCCATGCCGGCATGAGCGTAAATGACCGCTACAGCAGGCAAGGGCGGGCGGTCAGGCAGCTGGAAACGCGGCCGGGTGTTCACTTTGCGTGCCGGCGGCTGATAAAACCGCACCCCCGCCGCGTTGACACATCCCAGCGCCCCGGCGTTCATGGAAACAAATGCGTTGACGGCGGTAGTGTGGGCTTTGACCACATGGCGCGGGCTGTGGATGGTTTCGTTCATGACCGCCATGACCCCGCGTTCCCGGGATGCCGGACTGGCGGCGACTTGAACGGCATGGAGCAGGTTGGCCGGACCGTC
>JAXGSX010000019.1:0-22162 GCA_040775225.1 Kiritimatiellia bacterium
GAATCCCTCGGCCGCGAAGTAGCGGTACGAGTAGAAGTCGCCCTCGTAAATGCCCTCGGCCTCCGTCAGTAGGCGAATCTGGCTCTCCGCTTGGGCGCGAAGGCGTCGCGAGTGGTTCCGTTCCTCTTCTGGCCGGGAATGGTCCAGGATGATCCGGTGATGCAGTTCTCGCTGTCGGACCGCTGCGCGATAGAGCCCGCGCCATCGTTGACACGCCTCGTCGAAGCTCCTCGGCATCTGGTCGAGCGTCTCGCGGACCCAGTTCTCGTGGAACCAGGTCGTATCGTCAAGCACCCCGCGCAAGCCCTCGATCAGCCGACCTGCCTCCCGGAAGGCCGCCGCCCGCTGCGCGGGGTCTTCGAGCTTTGCTCGCAGTTGCTCTTTCACCGGGAGATGGACACGCCCGCCTTCCCGGCTGATGTCCAGGACCGCCGTCAAGGTCTTGCCCAGGTCCGGCTTGGCAACCCCCATCCAGACAGCGTGAACGTGCGACCGCACAAGGTCACGGTTCCGCAAGTCGATGCGCGGCGGCGCAACCGCGCCTGCCACCATGCGATCCGGCTGCCGAAAGTAGTACTGGTCGTGCGGACTCCGCCCGGCACAGTACGTGTAGACCAGCGCCGGTTGGCCCCCGCGTCCGGCCCGGCCGCTCCGTTGCGCGTAGTTCGCCGGAGTCGGCGGCACGTTGCGCAGGTTCACCACGTTCAACTGGGCGATGTCCACACCGAGTTCCATGGTGGGCGAGCAGAACAGCAGCGGCAGACGCGCGTCTCGGAAGCGATCCTCGCGTTCTTCGCGGTCCTCCGACGCGACCTGCGCGGTATGCTCCCGTGCTTCGAGAACGCATTTGAGGTCAATAAAGCGCCGGTAGCACTCCAGGAAGTAGTGGTTCACTTCCGGCGGGATTTCACCGGCATCCAGCAGTCGCGTCCGGTCCACCGGCCGGACCTCGCCGTCGCCCGCTATCCAGCGCAAGGCGTCATGGTTGAGCTGGTAGCCCGGTGGATCGCCGCTGCGGACCTGCTCCACAATCCCGTATCGCTTGAGCGCCAGCAGCAGGAAGCGGATGACGCCGTCCACGTCGTCGCGCCCGAACCGTTGTCCGGCAGGAACGTACGGCAGGAGCGCACGCCGCACGTAACGGCCGAAGTTGCCGTAGGAGGAGATGAACAGACCGCCTCCGTCGCCCTGCCGACGCGCACGAGGATAGGCGACAACCGATTTGATCAGATCCTGCGGATCGTCCAGATACCAGACTGTGCCGTCCATCAGCCGCGGCCGAGTCTGCTCGACAAGGTCCCTCTGTTGCTGCGGGTCCAGCACATCGGCTTTTACCGCCAGGGATCGCCGGAGCACATCGAGGAAAGTACGGATGACTTCCTCTCGCACCTCAGCCGGACATGTCCGCAGGGGGTCGGGCGTGTCAACGTGTTCCCTCGTGTCCCGGTCAACCTGAACATCGAAGCCCGAACGCCACAACTCGGCCTCGCCCAGGAGCCCGTCATCGCCGCTCAACCCAACGTAGTCGAAGCGCAGCAACCCGCAGTCTTCGAGGTTCGGCGCGGTGACACGCCAGCCCCGTTGCAGGTCCCGGTAGAGGTAGTAGTCGAGTACCCGGCGGAGGGCGTCATTCGTCGAATTGCGCGCTGGGCCCCTCACTTCGGCATCCGCCGCGTACTCTTCGAAGGGCAGCGACAAGGCGTCGAACACGCTGCGGGACAGCTCGCCGTGGGTCAACCCGTTGGGTCCACGTGCCGCCGTTGCCTTATGAAGGGCCGACCGCAGAAGGGCGACTTGTGTAAAGTCGTTGAAGTGGCCAGCTTGCAGAGATGCGTCCTGCCGATTGTCCGTGAAGCTCAGGAGCTTCCGGGCCGTCGGCGACAGATCCCCGTATTGCTGGAGTTCGATCAGCGCCCGCACTGCCAGGACCGTCGTGGCCGTGCTGCGGTTGTCCACGCCGAGCGTCCCCAACTTCCCGCGCTCCGCGCGCTGGTTCTTTGCGTAGGCCACACCGCAAGCCGGATGCAGGCAGAACAGGAAGACCCCGCTGATCAGTGCCGCGGGGATGCCTTGCCCTTCGGGGACGATCCGCCCCGTCGCATCCACAAACACAGGCGCAGGCAGATCCCGCTTCATATCCGGCTTGATCCGCTCAACGCCGTCGGGCGTGACTTCCTTCATGAATGGCGGAACGCGCTCCAGGAGTTCTGCGCCCTCGCTCCTCGGCCAAGGCGATGCTTCCGAAACGTAGAGATAGGCGTCACCGTGCCCGTCATCGCCCTCTTCTCGACGGTCTTCGCGTGGCTTCAGAAACTCGCCGTGCTCATCCCGCGCCTTGGTCACTCGGTAGTAGGCAGCACCGCACTGCCGACAGAACACCAGCGGGAACAGCGGTTTGGTTGGATCGCCCGGCTTCGCCCCCAATTTGGCCATCTCCAGATGCCGAACGGCTTCCGCCTCGATTGTCGCCCAGACCGTATCGCCACGGGTGAAGAACTGATGCAGACGAAACGCGAAGATGGGGAATCGGCTGGATTCGCTCCGGCGCAGTTCCGAGCCACGCATGAGGAACCGTCGCAGGACTTCGTAGCATTGCCCTTCGTCAGCATGCGTCAATGCCGCGAGCGCCGCCGCCGCACTTTCCTCGCCACGGAGCTTCCGAGGAGCTTGGCGGATCAGGCGGCCGGTTCCCGCTTCTGTTTGGATGCCGAAGGTGGACTCGATCCACGCCGCAAGTGGGTGCTGTCTGAAGACGTCGTATCCCTCCGGTGCGGCCTCGTTCTCCGTAACGGTCCGCGCGAGTGCCGCCACGATTTCCGGCTGGGCAAAGTCCATCTCTGGCGTCGCCCGCTCTAGCGTCTCGCCAATGACCTGCTCCGGCCCGACGGCCGTCCCGAAAAGAGTCTGCGCGACAGCCGCGACTTCCTTCTTCTGTTCGTCGGAGGACCCGCCACTTGCCATCGTCGCAGATGTTCCCACGCAGATAATGTCTCGCCCGCCGAACGCCAGCCGACACCGTCGAATCAGCAGAGCAACATCCGCGCCTTGCCGACCGCGATACGTGTGCAACTCGTCGAGGACAAGGAACTGCACTCCGGCAGCCGCCCGAATCAGGTCGCGGTCCTCCCACCGAGTCAACAGAAGCTCCAGCATCATGTAGTTCGTCAGCAGGATGTCCGGCGGGTTGCTCCTGATCGCTTCGCGCTCCTCGCCCTTCTCCTGCCCCGTGAAACGTGCAAACCGCACCGGCTCGTGGCCCTCGCCGTAACCCTTCACCAGGAACTTCCGCAGCTCCTCGTCCTGGCTGTTCGCCAGAGCATTCATTGGATAGACGACGATGGCCTGTATTCCCCGCCCGGACCCGTGCCGCAGGACATGATCCACAATGGGCACGATGTAGGTCAGACTCTTGCCGGACCCGGTGCCGCTGGTGAGCACGAAGGATCGGCCTTCCTTGGCCTTCCGAATCCCTTCGGTCTGATGCGTGTGCAGAAGAAGCTGCTTGCCGATCTGGTCATCGTCCGTCTTGTCGATGCGGAATATCCTCGCGCACTCCTCATGCAACGTCCCGTCCGCCACGAGATCGTCAATCGTGCCGCCCGGCAAGAAGGTGGGGTTCAGTTGAAGCAACGGCTCCGGCCAGAGGTGTCCCGCGTCGAGAGCCCCGTCCACCTTCTCAATGATACGCGGGTCCGCGATCTTGATGAAGCTGCGGGTGTACCGGGCGTAGTCCTCGACCAGCCGCGTCCGAAGATCAAAGATGTCCATCTTGACTGCCTCCGGCTAACACATCGTTCATAGCGCCTCAAACCACGTCTTGATCTTCTGCGCCATGAGTTGTCGGCGCTGTTCAAGAAAGTCGTTGTAGTCAGGGACCTCGCCGTCCAGCAGGCTTTCCGGGATGCAACTCATCTGAAGGTTGGCGCGCATGTCGGCCTCGACAGTGATGCCGCCATACTTCTTCTTTCCCCCGTTGCACTGGTCGGCCAGTTCCCGGAAGTACAGTTCCGGTGCCTTGTCTCCGATGGCGATATTGATCTCGCTCTGGGCGAGAACGAAGTTGGCGATCTGGTTGTACTTGCCCTTGGACAAGCCGAGCGACTTGAGGTGCTTCCTCGGGTAGACGTGATGCACGTCGCTCCGGTTCATCAGGAGGTCCAGAACGGTAATGTCGCGGGAAAGGAATCCCTTGTCGCCAAGTTTCACCTGCGCCGCCTGGTAGGCCAGAAAGTAAGGACTCTGTCCAGAGGAGGTGTCCATGAGTTGCGGGAGCATACCGGTCCAGAAACTCTCGGGCAGTTCGTTTTCGATCACGGCGGCGGTGTATGGTCCCAACCCGCGGGCTTCGACTTGCCGGATGTCGAAGTCGAAGGCCGTTTCTGGGCTGCCGGTGTACCGGCCGCGCAGAATGGACATAGCGTACCAGCGACGAACAAGCCTCTCCAGGTCGGCGGCGGGCATGCCTTCAGACCGGCCGCGCAGGTAGAGGATATAGGCAAAGTTGACCGCGTTCCGGCCGCCGATCAGATCGCTTGTAACGAACCCAGCCGAGCGCAAGATCATGGTGATCCGGTCGAAGTGTGTCTTGCTGATGAAGGCCATGATGCCCTTCTTCAGTTTGCCGAAGGACTCTTCGGAAATGGCGTCCTCGTACTGTTTCGTCTCGAAGTTGCGACCCGACAACAGCGCCACCAGGTCCTGGAGTTTGCCTCGGCCAAACTCCGACGTGAACGCGACGCGCAGCATGTCGGTGTAGGTCGGGTCGTAGATGTCGTCGTTCACGTCCTTGAGCCAACGCATCTGCGGCAGGAACTCGGACGCGGCGAAGGCCTTGTCGGCCTTTTCGATGCGGCCCAGGAACTCGGGCGCGACGGACAGGTGGCAGAAGTAGTCGATGGCCTTGCGCAGCAGGTTTCCGCCGTAAGTCTCGTTGACGGCGATCTTCGACATGGCGAAGTCGGCCTGTGAGAGTTCGGTCCCGGCCGAATTCACGCGGATGAAGATCTCGGTCACGGTCTCGATATCGAGGTCGTCCGCCAATTCGATGACGCCGACATGGTTGTTGATGATCTTGCGCAGTCTCTCCAGAACGCGGGAAGTGCGCTTGCGGTCAGCGGCGGGATTCTTCTCGGCGTAGGTGTCCGTCAGTTCGGTGAGGCTGGCCTCCGGGGAGAACACATCAGCAACGTCCTCGATCCACGCAACGTCCTTCTTGATCGCCGGGTTGGCGACTTCAAACCGTTCCTCCTGGGGGTGAAAGGCAATACGAATGCGGACCGTCTCGTAGTCCTTGGTCAGAACCTCGCGGCCCAGCAGGGCTGCCATGAGGGCCGTGACTCGTTGCTGGCCGTCGATCAGGATGCGTTTGCCTGCGGCTGACGTGCCGTCCTTCAACTTCACCGTAGGGTTTCGCCACGCGATCAGGTAGCCGACGGGGTAGCCGTGGTAGAGGGAGTCCAGTAGGTTGCGGACCTTGGTAGCATCCCAGACGAACGGACGCTGAATCTCCGGGATGGCAATCTCGCCCGACTTCACCCAGGTCAACAGGGTTTCAATCGGGTGCGGAGTGACCGAGTACCGCTGCGTTGACATGCTCAGTTGCCTCCTTCATGCAAGCGCACATTACGCGATGCTGCGCTTCTTGAGTGGGGGACGGGCGCACGAGAATCGTCTTCAAGTCCCGGCAGCGAGTTCCACATTGCGGTTGATGAACGCCGCCGAACACCCACAGGCATTTCATCCCACGTCCGACCTTGCAGCAAGCGTCCTGCTGCCTTCTTGTTCACGCCGCCCCACTGTTTGAAGAAGAAGGGGACCTTTGCCTTACAGCACTGGTCCCGGATACCCGTGACCCAGACCTCTTGCATCGGACGTGCGCCGGGACCGGATTCCCCGCCCACGATCACCCAGTCGATCCCCTTTAGCTTCAGTCTAGGCAGTGGCCCCAGGAGGGGCTCCAGGGACAGGAACTTTGTCTGCGCACCGGTCCCGCGCAGGTCATCTATGCGGCGAACGTACTTCTCCGTCTCAACGCTGACACCCATCCAGATGTGCTTTGTCCATTGCAGGTGATCATTTAACGCGAGCAGCCGCTCTGAACGCTTGGTGAGAATCTGGTACTGATGCCAGTTCGCGCGGTTCATAACCGCGAAAACCTTCTTGATGAACGAGAGCGGAACATCCTCGTGGAACAGGTCGCTCATCGAATTGACGAATATGACCTGCGGCGTCTTCCACTTCAGAGGTAGGTCAAGGGCGCGCTCGTGGAGGGCAAGCTGGAATCCGGTGGCGTAGTTCGGCTGCCCCATGGCTTGGAGTCGCACGGCTAGACGTTCAGCGTAGCAGTGCTTGCACCCTGGGCTAACCTTCGTGCATCCCGTCACCGGGTTCCAAGTGGATTCCGTCCATTCAATGGAGGACTTAGCGCCCACGGCCCCCCCTTTCCTCACGGGTGGGGAATATCACCCGGACCGTGTCGCCAAACGTTCCCTTGCGGTGCGGGCTTGTGGATATGCGCCCGGCGTCCTCCAGTTTCATCAGGACGTCCTTGTAATTCTTCTTTGTATATGGGCGGTCCACATTGTGGAGTTCATAGATCTTGTACATTGTCAAAGACTGCCCCGCGAATGTGTCCAGGAGCATATCGGCGAGATCGTCAAGAGGGCGGGAAAGCTCGAACAGAAACTGCTGCCTGCCAGCATCGCGTGCGTCAATGGGGTTATACTCGAAGGATGGCACGCCTTGTTCGGCGCTGGAGCACTCCCGTGCCATGATCTCCTTCATGATCTCATATCCCTTGAACCCCTTGCTCACGAAGATCAGGTGATGGCTGGTTCGTGTGCCGCGATCATCCCTGAAGCGGAACGGCAGGACATAGCGCGGCCCGAGGGCACGTAGTGCCTGGCAAAGCTCCTCGACGACCAGGAGTTCACGTGCGGAAGTCGGCATCGGTTCGAGTTTCTGCCGAAGCGCGTCAGCGCGTTGGGCACCGAAAAGCGCATTCATGTGTTCGGCCACCGCCGCGTTGGTGAGTCCCATGTTGATGCGGTTGTAATTGAAGAAGAATATGCAGTCGCAGCCCCAATCCTTCAGCACGCTGTTGACCAGACGCAGGGACAGCCCCTTGTAGCCCCACGGGTCCACGAAGAAGAGCGTAGGGATCAGCCGCATCTGCTCGAACATCTTGACGATTTCCTCGCCGACTTCCTGTGTGTTCACCTGCGGCTTGAACTTCAGCGTCTCGATTCCTGGCAGCTGGTTGATCGCCTGCTGGAGCGAACCCGTGTTCGCTGGATTCTTGTCGTTGAAGATCGTGACAAGGCGGTGCCGCATGTCGGGGTGCTGAATCGCCTTCTCAAGCACAAGGATCGGTGTCGACTTCGTGCCATCGCCGTAACGGCCCGGACCGGCGAAGAGGTCAATGTAGGCGATGCGGTTCTCGTCCTTCGGACGATGAACAGCCTGCGCCCCCATGATGACCCGGGCCCATGCATCAAAGTACTTGGCGACAATCGCCGCTTTGACGCGCGACTGATCCCTGCTCTCATCGAAGAAGCTGTTGCCCGTCGCCATGCCGATCAGTCCTCTTTCTCCACGTCTTCTCCCGCCTTGCCTTGCCGAATCCACTCATCGACCTCGGTCGCCTTGAACTTCCAGAGCTTCCCGAGCTTGTGGGCGGGCATCTGTTTCCGATCAATCCACTTGTAGATCGTATCCCGATTGACGCCCAGATGGGCGGCAATTTCCTCGACCGATAGCCACCTTTATTGTTCTTGCATAGTCTCCTGCTCCGGCAGATTCAACCGTTGCAAGGTACGCTTGGTTGAATATAGCAGGCAGTTTCCAAGAACGCCAGCGCAAATCTAACAAAATACAGCAGAAGCGGTAAGGCAGGCCGTTCCGTGGACGATCTAACCGGGTCGGACCTACGCAACCTTTTGGAAGTCATGACGATACGCTTTGCGAAAGGTTGTTTTGGGCGCTTATGCCTTCATTTTTGAAGTCAAAAACAGAGGGATAAGCCGGCGGCGATTCGCTCTTGGCATGGTCCTAAATCCGTGTTATAAAATTGACACTATTAGCTTGTCAGTGTAGGTTTTAGGTGTCAAATTTCAACGGCAATGGAAATTAACGCTACGCTAATAATTCCATGAAAACCACTGTCATCCCATAGATATAATTTATCACCTGGAAACGACGATATTCTTTAAGTAAATGGGAGATTGCTTATAATCTTAAGTTCTGGTTTTTCGGCAATGAAATCGTCCCCACTGGGCACACAAAGCAGAGCAAGATTAGCCACAAAAATGCACAAGATGCTCAAGATTTTCAGATCACGAACACATGCCGCGCCGACCGGCATCTGCCGGTCTGGCGGATCGGCTGACACCCTGATACGCGAATCAATTCGGGTATCCGTGTGTCCGCCGATCCATGTCCGCATAGCGGACAGCGCGGCAGCCCCGTCAATTCCATTTTACTTTCTTTTGTCATTCCTGCTTGTGGCCAACCTCTTATCCGGTTCTGTGTTAAATACCCCACATCTTCTTTGTGGCTTTGCGCCTTTGTGAGAGAATGAATCGGTTTTTTATGGGATGCTACTGCATGAAAACGATAAATCACCGGCTGGGCCGGGTGAAGTCCTGCGGATTAGCCGGCATTGTACGGATATTGTGCGCTTTTTTTTGTGCGTCAAGCTTTGGCGCGACGAATGAAAACCTGCCCTGTTTTATGGGCCGATCCAGGAGGAGCATCCTTTAAAACTCTGCCGGGTCCGCGACTGGCGTCCCGGCGAAATGGTGGCGTTTTACGATTGCGAGCACATCACGATTAAAGGCATTCATCTGCGCCATTCGCCGATGTATAACATTATGGCGTATTGCTGCACGGATGTCCGCATCACGGATGTCAACATCTTCAATCATCCTTCCACGCCTAACGGCGACGGGATTGACCCGATTTGCTGCCATGACGTCCATATCCACGGATGCACCATCGAAACGGCGGATGACAGCATCGCCATTTACAGCGGTTTTGCGATAGCGGCCAACGATATCCGGTCATGCGAGAATATCGTCATCTCCGATTGTATCCTGCGGTCGCGTTGCAACGGCATCCGGATCGGCTATGCCGGGGACAAGCCGATCCGTAATATTGTGGTTCACGATGTCATTATTGAAGCCCGGGCAGGGATCGCGATTCAGTCGGCGTGTCCGTATAACGTGAAGCATGGCACACCGATTGAGCATATTATGCTGTCCAATATGATCATGCATGTCGCCAGGCCGTTGCTCGTCATAATTGACCCGCGCTCGGCAAAGCCGGCTGGCATCCGCCATCTGGCGATGGACAACATGATGATTTATGCCCGGATGGGCATCGGGCTGATTGGCAGTCCCACCATCCCGATCGAAGCCGTCACCCTGAATCGCCTCAAGCTACAGATTGCGGGAGCGATGCGGACGGATGGCTTTGGGGCTGCAATTCCCGAAAAAATCAATTTTATGGGCAGTGATGCCGACAAGATACCCCATGCCATTTATTGCCGGCATCTCCGGAATGTCACCATGACGGACGTACGCGTGGAATGGGGTGTCTGTTCGGGGCCCTGGCAAAGCGCCTTGCTTGTGGAAAAAAGCTCCGACACGGCCATTGAGAGATGTATTCTCCCATCGCCGCCGCCGTTGCCGGCGCCCTTGACTGCCTGCACAGAATAGTGGAAAATAAGATTTCAAAATTTCCGGAAGTTTGCCTCCCGCCATTTGGGCGCGGGACTAGCGGGCTTGCATGATTATGACCTCCCGCGAGCGTTTATTAGCCGTGCTGCACGGGCAAATGCCGGATTGCGTCCCCTGCTGCCCCGATATCTCCAACATGGTGCCCTGCCGGCTCACCGGCAAGCATTTCTGGGATATTTACACGCGGCAGGATCCGCCGCTTTGGAAAGCGCACCTGGATGCCCTGAAACACTTTGACATTGACGGCGGGTTCGAACTTTATTCTTTCGGCGATTTGTTCGACGATCAACCCCGGCTGGAATGGCGGGTGGTGCATCGCTATCCTGACGGACGTTTCGTAACCCAGTATTTCAATCCGACTACCGGGAAATGGCATAACCGGGTGGAAGTGCATACCAGCGACAATCCCCCGGCGCGGCATGTTGACCCCGGGAATCTGGGATTGCCGGCCGTGCCCACCACATGGGAACCGCTGGCCGGCGTTCGCCAATGGCCAACCGGCATGGAACTCTGGCGGCTGATCCGGACGGAAATGGGCGAGCACGGCGTGCTTGGCATGGACAGCGGCGGCCATACCCTGGTGCTGGAATCGCCGGAAGATATTTACGCTTATTTTGACGATCCGGCGCCGTTTTACGAAAAGCGCGACCGAACCATTGACACGGTACGCCGCCGCATGGCCATCATCAAGAACCTGGACATCAAGCCGGACTTCGTCTTCTGCGGCGGATCGGGATCCCTGATCTTCCAGAGTCCCGCCATCTTCCGCGAACTGGCCCTGCCGATCTTAAAGACCGTCACCGCATTGGCGTATGCAATGGGCATTCCCACCCACGTCCATTCCTGCGGGCCCGAGGCGGCGCTGGTCAAAATGGCGGTGGAGGAAACCAGACTGACCGTGATTGATCCGCTGGAGCCTCCGCCAATGGGCGACTGTGACCTGGCCGAACTCAAACGCCTTTACGGCAACCGCATCGTCCTCAAAGGCAATCTCCACACCACGGAAATCATGCTGCGGGGCAAGACCGGGGATGTGATTGCCGCCTCCCGCCAGGCCATTGACGCGGCCGGGGCCGGCGGCCATTTCATCCTATCAACCGGCGACCAATGCGGCCGCGACACGCCGGACGAAAATATCCGCGCCATGGTGGAAACCGCCCGGAGTTATGGAAAATACTGAAACTTCACAAGCCTTGAACTCTATCGCCTTATCCCAAACTGCCGACTGGCAAATACTCGGACTCGATCCGGACGACACGCCGGCGGAAAAGCTTACCCTGCCCGATCCCCGCCGGCCGGACTGGCTGCCGGCCAAAGTCCCCGGCGACATCAATGCCGACTTGCTGCGGCATGGCCGGATTCCCGATCCCCATCTGGACGACCGCGCCAGACAATGTTACTGGGTCACAGCAAAAGACTGGTGGTATTACACCGCGTTTGATGCGCCGGCGGCCGGCGCGCCGGATGCCGCGCTGGTTTTCGAATCGCTGGACGGCGCCGCCGATGTGTTCTTAAACGGAAAATTCCTGGGAACCGCCGACAACGCCTTCCACCCCTGGCGCTTCAAGGTTGCCGGCATCTTAAAACCCTGCCGGAATCAACTGTGCCTCCGGTTCAGATCCATTGATCATTATTTCGGCGGACCGCGCACCGATGACCTGACCGGCTGGTCCGGCAAACGCGCATTCCTGCGCAAGCCGCAATTCTGTTTTGGCTGGGACTGGGCCTTGCCGTTGCCTTCCATGGGCATTGCCGGCGAGGTCCGCCTGGAATGCAATCATGCATACCGCTTTGCCGACTTCGGGCTGCAGCCTTTCGTCTCCGGCCGCGTTGACTTCAGTTTCGAGGTCTCGCCCGCCGCCCGCCGGCAGGGCTATGAGATCGAAATCTCCGTGACCGGCCATGGCGCCGATGTGCAATGCCGGCTGGACCGGCGTTCAGGCAGAATTTTTTCCGGCCATGGTGCGGACGGGGCGGAAAGCCCGGCGCCTCCGTTCAAATCCTACACCTCCATCCAAATTCCCGCCCCACACCTCTGGCAGCCCAATGGATTCGGCCGCCCTTCGCTTTATGATTATGCCGTCCGCCTGCTGGTTGAAGGCCGGGAAGTTGACGCGCGGCACGGCCGCCTGGGCTTGCGTGAAACCGTAATCATCGAAGAACCGTTTACCCCACCCTTTGACGGCGGCATGTCGTTTCATATTGCCATTAATGGCGCAAAGATATTCTGCAAGGGGTCCAACTGGGTGCCGCTGGAATTGTGGCCCGCCACGGCGGCGGAAGAGCAATACCGGTTTTACCTGAAAATGGCGCGGGAAGCCGGGTTCAACATGCTGCGGGTCTGGGGCGGGGGCATTTACGAGCGGGATATTTTTTACGAACTCTGCGACGAATACGGCATCATGGTCTGGCAGGATTTCATGTTCGCGTCTGCCGGCTACCCCTTGGACTTGCTGCGCGATAAAATCATCCGGGAGGCGGAATATCAAATCAAACGTCTGCGCATTCATCCCTGCCTCGCGCTCTGGTGCGGCTGCAACGAAGATGTTTATTCATGGCAACACCCGTTAGATCAAGCCGCGCCGGATGCCGCCGGCCAGCAGGATACCGGCGTGTACGCAGCCGGCGCCGGGCATGCCGGCCGTTGGGAAGTCAACCGGCTCCATGACGATCCGGAACTTTACGGCATCCTGCTGCGCGGCCTGGTCGGCCGGCTGGGAATGAATGTTCCCTACGTGGAGTCCAGCCCGGCCTCGCGCGACGACTGCGGCAATATCCCCTTGTCCGGCAACTGCCATATCTCGGCCTGGAAATACGCCCTGTTTCAAACCGACGGCCATCCGGAAAATTTCCGCCGACACTTCGAGCAAATCTGCGCGTTCAACTCCGAATTCTGCGACCAGGGCCCCTGTTCCAGCGCGGCGTTCCGGCGCTTCCTGTCGCCCGCGCATCTCTGGCCGCCGGATGATGTCTGGACTTACCATGTCCAGCGCGGGCACAAGCTGCTGCCGCATCACGAACAGACCCTGTTCATCGCCGGCGGTATTTTCGGCGCGATCAAATCGCTGGAGGATTACGTCAAATTCGGCCAGGCGGCGCATCTGGAGATGACCCGCTGCGAATTCGAGGCCGCGCGGCGCGACCGGCCCAACTGCGGCGGAACCATGTCCTGGATGTTCAATGACTGCTGGCCGACGTCCAACTGGTCAATCATTGATTACTACCGCGCGCCCAAACCGGCGTACTATGCGTCCAAACGCGCCTGCGCTCCGATTTTGCCGATCGTTTTCCCGCGCGCCGGATTTTTCGAATTCTTCGTGGATAACCAAACGCCGGAGACTGTTGACGTGCAGGTAATCTACGGCATGGAAACCCTGGCCGGCCGGCGCTTGCTGGAAAAGTCGCAACACCTCTCCCTGCCGGCCAACCGGAACCTGGCGTTTGACCGCCTGCCGGAGGCGGGCATGGACGCGCCGCTTGACGCCTGTTTGTTCATTGACGCCGAAGTCAACGGGCGGCCCCTGCCGCGCCAATGCTGGTTCCCGCATGGCTGGCGGGATGTTCCCTGGCCTGACCCGACGATCACGGTAACATGCGCGTCCCTCCGGCGCCATCCGGACAATTCATGGTCGGCGGAAATATCCCTGGCGGCCAGCGCCTTTGTCCGGCTCTGCCATGTCGCGCTGGCGGACGATCCGGCCGCCGGCCGGCCCGCGCCGGCGGCGCAGTATTCGGATAATTATTTCGATTTGCCGCCAGGCCAAGCCCATGTCATCACAATCAACTCCCCGCGTGAAATCAGGGAGGAAGACATTCGCGTCGGACATTGGAACGGGGCGTGGCTCTGAGCCGGAAACAGAATTGGGTCCATTAATTTAAAATTTTTCCGCCTTCGTGAAGACCAATGCGGACAAGTCGGGCGTACCGGCAAGAATTACTCAGCCGTTGGTTCGCCCCTGCCATCTGCTTTGCTTACGGTACTCCACGTTCAGCGTATCTGCAGGACACTCTAAAGGAACATGCCCCAGGGCATCAAAAATACACAGCACTCAGTGAGTTCCGAGATGCATCTTGCGATTATGAATTTTCAAGACCGGTTCTGACCGCCATCATGCGTGCATGGCCAATAATCTGCCAGAAATTAAAATAATCCTTGAGTGACCCCTTTTCCTTTTCCCCGGCGGTTCATTGGACCAGCACGGTAACCTGGTCCGACATAAACTGTCCGGCCAGATTAAGCACGCCGTCCATGGGATAGTCCACGGCAAACCAGAAGTCGTAGGTTCCGCGCGTCAGGACATAGCTATCCAGCGCGGCAGTGGCCGGCAGGTCAAACAAGGCGCCCTGGTAGACGGGGCGGCATTCCGCAAGGTTGCCGCCGAATGGCGTCCACTGCATGGCATTATTCAGGTAGAACCACTGGCCCGCGCGGGAGCAGGCCACCACCCACCAGTCAACACCAACGCCCGCGTAAATGCCGGCGTTCATTTCCACGGTGATGGTCACGGGGGCGGGATAATTGACGACGGCATTATCGCGCGTGCCATTGGCTTTAATCACCGGGCCGGCCGGCGGGACATCGGCGGCGGCAAAAATGTAGCCGGCGCCTTTTTTCTGTTTCCAACTCACCGAGCGCGGGTAATAGGCGCTGACCAATGCCGTGTCGGCGCTGCCGCTGAGGGCGACCGCCATGCCGAAATCATCGTTGGCTGCGCCGTCCGCGGCCGTCAGTTTTTGATGCTGGCTCCAACTGTTGCCCGATCGTTTGAACAGGTAGGCGGCGCCTGAATCCGGCGCGCCGCTGACATACGCATCCGGCGCGCCGACCAGCGCGGTGTCGCCGCTGCCGCTCAAGGCCAGCGAATAACCGAAGTCAGCCCAACTGGCGCCATCCGCAGCCGTCAGCTTGGCCTGCTGGCTCCAACTGCTCAAGGCCCGCGTAAAAACATAGGCGGCGCCCGGCATATTCGCGCCCGCGATCGCAGAATATGCCCCGATGAGCACGGTATTGCCATTGCCGTTCAAAGCTGCCGCATTGCCGAAATGAGCGCCTTGCGTGCCATCCCCGACCGTAAGTTTGGCCTGCTGGCTCCAGTTGCCGAAGTGGCAGGTGTAAATATAAGCGGCGCCGACACCCGTGATGACGCCCGACCTGGCATTGGGCGCGCCGATCACCGCGGTGTTGCCATCGCCGCTCAAGGCCAGGGCCGCGCCGAAACTGTCATTCGCAACGCCGTCCGACGCCGTCAGTTTAGCCTGCTGGTTCCAGCCGCTGCCCCTGGTGAAGATGTATCCGCCGGCGCCCTGATTGGTTATCATGCCCCAGGTGGCGCCGACCAGCGCGTTGCTGCCTTCCGCGCTCAAGGCTACCGCATAGCCGAACAAATGGCCCGCCGCGCCGTCTTCCGCCGCCAGTTTTTTCTGCTGAACCCAGTGTCCCATGTAGCGGACAAATATATATGCGGCGCCCTGATACACATTGCCGTTTACTTCCGCGTTCGGCGCGCCGATCAGCGCGGTGTTACCGTCGCTGCTCAAGGCCACGGAGTAGCCGAAAATATCATTGCCGGCAAAGTCCTCGGCGGTCAGCTTCTGCTGCTGGCTCCAACGGTCGCCCGAGCGTGTGAACACATAGGCCGCGCCTTGATTGCTGCTGCCGCTCAAATCCGCGTAAGGCGCGCCGATCAGCGCGGTGTTACCGTCGCTGCTCAAGGCCGCCGCATAGCCGCACTCATCACCGGCAACGCCGTCTGCCGCCATGATTTTCGCCTGCTGAATCAATGTCGAGCCGGCACCCTTGTCCAGCGCGGCGGCGGCTTGTTGCAAATCCGCGGGCAAATCGGCCGGCCCCAGCGGCGCGGCAATCTCCGGGAGTGTGCCGGGCGCGGCCGGGACGAGCGGTTCCGCCCCATACCCGATGGAAACCAGAAAACATACCATGACGCACGACCAGACCGCCGATGACAACTTTTGCATGACGATTCCTCCCTGCTAAACACCATAATCCAAATGGCATTTTAGTTTATGGCAGGAATCGCTTTGGGCGTCAAGGCTTTTCAGGAACTTTTCAGGGAATGGAAGTTTACACGGTTTACTGTTGAGCAAATTTCAAAAGCCCTGCCAAAAAGGTCGGAGTGTAACCCGACCCTCCAAATCTGGTGATTTTTGTGTGCAGCTTGTGCTTTTTGTGGCTAACCTCTTTCTCCCCGTACACTTCAGAATGCATACCCGGTCATATTGCCGGGGTAAACATCTGGTAGTTATATTTTGAGCGCCAAATGGCGCGGTTGCCGCTGGCCGGATCCATGACCGCCGGATCGGCTTTGCCGTCGCCGTCGTAATCGGCCGGCACCGCCGCCAGCCCCGGGCCGCCCCATCCCGACACGGTGTATTCCTTAGGGCCCTGCCCGGACAGCCAGACCCGCCATACGCCGTCGGCTTCAGCATAAACGGCCGGATCGGTCTTGCCGTCGCCGTCATAGTCGGCCGACGCCGCCGCTGCGCCCGGACCGCCCCACCCCGCCACGGCGT
Source organism: Kiritimatiellia bacterium (assembly GCA_040775225.1). GTDB lineage: Bacteria > Verrucomicrobiota > Kiritimatiellia > JAAZAB01 > JAAZAB01 > JAXGPF01. Next base: position 16,269 of record JAXGSX010000019.1, read on the forward strand.
ATTCCTTATGGCCCTGCCCGGATAGCCAGACCCGCCAGGCGCCGCCGGCTGCTTCGTAAACCGCCGGATCGGTCCTGCCGTCGCCGTCATAGTCGGCCGGCGCCGCCGCGCAATCCTGCCCGCCCCAGCCTGCCGCGGAATATTCCCGGTAGCCCTGGCCCGACAGCCAGACGCGCCAGACGCCGTCAGGCGCCTCGTAAACGGCCGGATCGGCCTTACCATCGCCATCGTAATCGGCCGAAACCGCGCAGGCATCCGCGCCGCCCCAGCCGGCGACCGACACGGAACTATAATCGCCGCCGGACATCCAAACCTGCCAGACGCCCAGGCCGGGCATGAACATCGCCGGGTCAATCCGGCCGTCGCCGTCATAATCGGCGGCTGAGGGCGAGGTGTTGTCGTTCCCCCATTCGGCAATCAGATCGTCCGGTTCCGAGGCCCTTCCGACCGAGTTGCTGCGGCTGACCATCAGCGTCCGCCCGGCATGGTACAGCACCCGCGGTGCGTCTGGCAGTGTCTCCAGCACCCGCTGCGTGCTGTACTTGGTCAGCACCCGCACCCGCGCGTAATAGCCGCCGCCCGAGCCGGCGCGGAAATAGGCCAGGATGACTTCCCCGGGGAACACGCTCCGCAAGGGCACAAGCACATCGCGTTTTAAGCCCTTGTAATCCCCCGCACCGGCCGTGGCATGCAGGCTGACCTCGCCGTCAAAAATCAATTCATTGTTGCGATACGGGTTTTCGTACGACAGCCCGCGCGCCCAGCGCGGATGGCCGGCGGCGTCCAAGTGCGCATCCAGCACTTCGCAAGTCGGCAGCGATTGCCGCTGGTCCCAATTGCCGCCGCAATCGCGGATGCGGAAGAGCGGCCGGTTGGCAAAGGCAGAGAAGGCATTCACTTTGCTGCGATCCTTGATCCAGAGGTACCGTGCGGTTTCCCCCGATCCGCTCGCCACCAGGATGGCCGGCTGCGCCAGGACGCAGATTTCATTATACAAAGTCCACACCTCTAAAATTTCAGCGGTATTTTCCACCATCATCCCGGCCGCAGCGTTCACACGCGACGGCAAGGCGGCCAGATACCGCACGGAAGAAGGCCGGACGAATCCGCGCACGCTGCCGCCGGTCAGCAATCCCGGCGCGCAGACAATGTCCGCCGGAGCGATGATCCCGCCGAAAACCGGCTCGTCCGCAGACGCGCCCGGCGGCAACGGAGTCCCGGGCAAGACGTATTCGTCTTCGTACCGGAAGCCGTACGCCAGCGCGTAAAAACGTTCCTGGCCGGGCGCGATGAAATCGCTGAACGCGAACGCCACCCGGCCGTTTTCAACGGCGCCATAGGCAATCGGGTTCATGGCGGAATCCAGGTCGGAATCGCCGGCTAGCAGGGCGGCGCCGGCCAGCATGGGAATGCGGCTGGCGCTGCCATGGAATCCGAAGGACATGGCGGTGACCCTCGCCGCGTCCGGCAGATTGCCGGAGGCCGTCAGGCGCAGGCGGGTAACGGCAAAAGGCCGGCCCAGCGGGGAGATCAAATTACCGGAGGGATTGCTGCCGGCGGCATCGAGAAAAATTTCGCCCGGCCCGATCAGCGGCAGTTGGTCCTCGGCGGCGGCGGCGCCATAGACGGTCATGGGCGTATCGCCCAGCCCGTCGCCATCCGCATCCGCGCCGGCATAGCGGCCCCAGTAGTTGCCGCCGAGATAAGGACCGCCGACAATGTTCGGGCCGGCTGTTTTTGCAATGCACCACCGGTTGGAACTGCCGTCATCCTGGCCGGGGGACACGCCGTCCAGCCTCGCGCTGAAGAAATTGTCGTAAATCAGGTTGCAGTCGCCGGCGACGGAAATACCGCCGTCCGTATACTTCAAGGGCGCCGTAAAAAAGTTGTGGCGCAGCACGTTGTTGGTGGCCTCGCTGGGCGCATGTTCGGCGGTGGATTTCTGGATAATGACCCAGGTGGACTCGAACGCATTGTGCTCGATCAGGTTGTTATTGCCGGCGCAATAGACGCCCCGGCTTACATAGTATTCCAGGGGGAATTCGTTCCAGCGGACGGCATTGTCATTGCCGGTGATGGTAAGCTTCTGGAACACATTGCTTTCGAGCAGGTTGCCGGCGCTGGTGTAGCGCAGATAGGCTTGCTGAACCTGGTTTTGTTCCACTCTGTTGTCGCGGTTAAAAATTTCCATCTGCCGGGACTGGTTGCCGCGGAAAACACGCTTGTACCCATCGCCTTTCAGGGAAGCGGCCGCGCTCAATGTCACGGGGCTCCAATAGCCGATCTGGAGATTTTCGAGGCCGGTATTGCCGCGGACCAGGCCGAGGCCGCTTTCGACATAGAGGCAAGCGCCGGATGTGAAAACGTTATCCGTGATCTCCAGCCCGGCAATCTCGATGGAGTCAGGCGGATCGGACCGGAAATAATCCGCGTAGACATCCACGCCGTCGAACGAACAGCGCGACAGAGCCGGCTGCACCGACGGCGGCTCGCTGCGATAGAGCGACACGTCCGGATTGCCGGGCCCGGCATAAGCGTCATGTTTCACGAAATGCACATCCACGGCCTGCAACTCGCCGGTAATTTCATCAAACTCGTTGTAACTGCGGCCGCCGGATTCCAGATTCCCGCGCAGGGCGACCATCGTCCCCGGCTGGATGCGCAGCAGCCCTTCGACAACAACCACGCCCCCGACGACGACATTACCGCTCCATGCAACCGGCGGCCGGCCGAAGCGATTAGAGGGCGCATTGTACAGGTAACCCGCGCATTGGTCGGTCCGCACGGTCACCGGACCGCCGTCAGCGTAATTCGTCCAGGCGCTCCAAGTGTCCGGCCCGGTTGTATGACGCAAAAAATACTCGGCTGTATAAACGTAACTCCGATCGCGGGCCAGCCCGGAATCATGCCAATACTGACTATACTTTTCCGTGTAGATATCGGAGGCATAGACCAAGCTGCCATCGCGGTATACATCCACGCGGTATTGGTGTTCCGTCTCAACCGTTTTGGCATGTTCGATATATCGCCGGGTCAGGTCCAGGTCGGCCATGTCATGGCCGTTATAGGCCACGCGCAGGGCATGTGCCGCATGCGTGAAACATGCGAGGACAAGCAACGCCAGGGCGAAGGTTTTGGCAGAATGCGTCATGATCCGGCTCCTTGTTTGTGTGCTGGTTGGCATGGCAACATAATCGCAAGTCGGGGTGAAACCAGACCCTCCAACAACGGATTTGATTTCGTTGTGGAGAGGCAACTTCCACGCGTCCTAGCCTTTTGGATTTGCATCTTTCAATGTTCACATCTTACTACCGCCTAACATTATATGCAATCCCAAAACTGAAAAGACAGAGGGCGCAGAACGCAAGTCAATTCCGCGGGAATGGCTGCCGCAGTTCAAAAAATTCCATCATGTTATAACCCTTAGGAAATGACATGCGCCCCACCCAACAAAAAACTGCAAAATACATTTGACATTGACAAGTTTCAGGCATTAATCTCGCTGTGTAAGCGGAGGAATTTGCATATGTTGCCGATTCCGAAGTGGTTAATCAGGAGGACATGCCATGAAAAACGCATATGCCGGCATCTTGGCGGCGGCATTATCCGCGGCGGCGTTGGCCGGCGCGGCGGCGGAGATGCTCGAGCGGGCTCCTTTCAATCCCGACTTCCTGCGGCATCAGGAACAATTGAGCGCGGGCGCCCTGCCCAAATGCACGGTTGACGGCCATGGGCTGGGTTATCTGCCCCCGCCCTATAAATTGCCGGCATCGGCCATGTCCGGCGCAAGCCCGGAAGAACTGAAGCAGGCATTGCCCGCCAGGTATGATTTGCGCGATTACAACAAAGTCACGCCCGTCAAGGACCAGGGACAGGAAGGCAATTGCTGGGCCTTCGCCACTTACGGTTCGCTGGAATCATGCATGAAATTCGCGGCCACCTGGGATTTTTCCGAAAATCACATGGCCAACCTGCACGGTTTCAACTCCGCCTATGGCTGGGGCGGCAACGCCAAGATGGCGCTGGCCTATATGAACCGCTGGAGCGGCCCGGTGTGGGAATCCGACGATCCGTATTCCAACGGCGCCGATGGCAGCCCCCTGAATATCCCGGCGCGCCGGCATGTACAAAACGCCGCCTTTGTCGCCGACCGGATTTCGGCCGCCGACAACACCAAGATCAAAAACACCATCGTCAACTTCGGCGCCATATACTCCACCATGTGCTGGGTGCAGGACCCTTATTACCTGCGCTATGGCAACACCTACTATTTCCCCACCAAGGGCACCCTGGCAAATCACGCGATTGCCATCATCGGATGGGATGACACTTTCAGCCGGACCAGGTTTGCCGTCAAGCCGCCCGGCGACGGGGCATTCCTGGTGCGGAACAGTTGGGGGCCGTACTGGGGCGATGGCGGCTACTTCTGGGTTTCTTATCATGACGCCGTCATCGGCAAGGACAATGTGCTGTTTTACAATGCCGACGGGACGGCGAATTATCCAACCGTTTACCAGTATGACACGCTCGGGCTTTGCAGCTCGTACGGTTACGGAAAAACCACCGCCTGGGGCGCCAATATTTTTCCCGGGGCGTCCGGGAGCATCCAGGCCGTCGGGTTCTATTGCCTGGCCGATGGGGCCAGTTACGAAATCCGGATGTATACCGGCGTGGCGGCCGGCAAACCGACCAGCGGGACGCTATATCTCACCAAAAAGGGCGCGGTCATGCATGCCGGGTATTACACGGTCCTGCTGGGGACTTATGTGCCTTTTGCCGCTCGGTTTTCCGTCGTCATAAAATTCACCACGCCGGGCAACAACCAGCCCGTGCCGGTGGAAGAATACCTATCGTCCTACAGCAGCAAGGCCACGGCGGCGCAAGGCGAAAGTTACATCAGCCCGGACGGCATCAACTGGAGCGAGGCCCGGAATCCGTACAACGACCGGTACATGAACATCTGCATCAAGGCGTACGGGTCCGGCAGCAGCACGCCCACTCCGCCGCCGCCACCGCCGGCCAGTTCCACGCCGCAGATGAATGATTTTGACGGCGACGGGCTGGGCGACCCGGCGCTGTACAACGACCAGGGATGCCAGTGGACCGTACGCCTGTCCCGCAACGGTTACGCTCCGGTTTCTTTCCAATCGGGCGCCCATGCCGGCGACCCGCCCTTTGCCGGGAACTGGGACAACGATCGGAACGCCGACCCGACAATTTATGATACCGTCACCGGCCGCTGGCGCGTAGCGCTTTCCACCGCGGGTTACAAGTGGTATTACTTGAACCGGGAATGGCGCGCGGCAGCCGGGGAAACGCCGGTGCTGGAAGATTTTGACGGGGACGGCTGGGCCGACCCGACTTTTTACAATCAAATGGCCGGCAAATGGTACATCCTGCTTTCCTCGTATAATTGGCAGTCGTACTACAAGCTGGGTTATTCGGCGGACGCCTGGATTTTGCCGCTGGCCGGCGATTTTGACGGGGACGGCCGGGCCGACCCGACTTTTTACAGCACGAAAACGTATAACTGGTATATTTTGCCGTCAACCTGGAACTATCGGAACTATGCCACGATCGAGCATTTCGGCAGTGCCGGCGACAAGGCATCCATTGGCGACCTGGATGGCGACGGGCGCGCTGACGCGTGTGTGCGCAGTGCCGCCGGCGCCTGGCGCGTCCTGCTCTCCGGCACAAGCTGGTCGGACTCATACCCCTTTACATGGTGAATATTGCCGCCTGAAAGCCATTCATTCTGACAATCAATACAGGGTCAGGGCTGATAATCATCTAAAGGCTCAAAAAAGGTCTGTAAAATCAAGCGACGGGAAGATAAACTGCAAGTCCAGGATCGGGCGCATGGTGCGCCGACGCAAACCTGTGGGTAAAAAGAA
>JAXGSX010000020.1:0-21724 GCA_040775225.1 Kiritimatiellia bacterium
AGGCGGGAATTGCGTCACCGCCGGCAAATCCGCCCGCAGGGTCCGCGCAGCGGACAGACGCCCCAAAGAACGCCTGTGCGGCTCGCACTCTCCGCCGTCCTTTTCGAACGGAATTCGCTACGCATCCCTACCACCGCACTCCCCCAACAAATTTGTCACCCCCATGTGCGAATGCCTGTCATTTTTGGCTTGACCCGGAGAGCCCGGCACGCCATGCTAGCCGCCAATTCAACCCTTTTCCCGGAGATGCAAGAACATGCCGCGCCGCACCGATATCCATAAAGTAATGATCATTGGCTCCGGCCCGATTGTCATTGGACAGGCCTGCGAATTCGATTACTCCGGCACGCAGGCTTGCAAAGCCCTGCGCAAGCTGGGCTATCAGGTCGTCCTGGTCAACTCCAACCCCGCCACCATCATGACCGACCCCGGGATGGCCGACCAAACTTACATCGAGCCGCTCAATCTCCAGCGGATGACGGAAATCATCGAGAAGGAAAAACCCGACGCCCTCCTGCCCAACCTGGGCGGCCAGTCCGCGCTGAACCTGTGTTCCGAACTCGCCAAAGCCGGCGTGCTGGAGCGTTATGGCGTCAAGATTATCGGTGTGCAGGCCGACGCCATCGAACGCGGCGAAGACCGGATCGCCTTCAAGGAAACCATGCGCAAGCTCGGGATCGACATGCCCCGCAGCGCGCCGGCCTTCAGCGTGGCCGAGGCGGAAAAAATCGCCGCCGAACTCGGATACCCGGTGGTCATCCGGCCGGCCTACACCATGGGCGGCACCGGGGGCGGCCTGGTGTACAACGTGGAGGAACTCCAGACAGTCGCCGCCCGCGGGATCGCCGCCAGCCTTGTGGGCCAGATCCTGGTGGAGGAATCGGTGCTGGGTTGGGAAGAACTGGAGCTGGAAGTGGTGCGGGACGCCAAGAACCAGATGATCACCGTCTGTTTCATCGAAAACGTGGACGCCATGGGCGTACATACCGGCGACTCGTTCTGCACCGCGCCCATGTTGACCATCAGCCCCGCCTTGCAGCAGCGCCTGCAGAAACACGCCTACGACATCGTGGAAGCCATCCAGGTCATCGGCGGCACCAACGTGCAATTCGCCCACGATCCTAAAACCGGGCGCGTGGTCATTATTGAAATCAATCCGCGCACTTCGCGCTCTTCCGCCCTGGCTTCCAAGGCGACCGGCTTCCCGATCGCCATGGTTTCCGCCATGCTGGCGGCAGGGCTGACGCTGGATGAAATCCCCTACTGGCGCGATGGCACGCTGGATAAATACACCCCTAGCGGCGATTACGTGGTGGTCAAATTCGCACGCTGGGCTTTTGAAAAATTCCGGCAGGCCGAGGACCGCCTGGGGACACAGATGCGCGCCGTGGGCGAAGTCATGAGCATCGGCCGCAACTACAAGGAAGCGCTGCAAAAAGCCATCCGGTCCCTGGAGAACCGGCGCCATGGCCTGGGCTTCGCTAAAAACTTCAATAAGCTGCCGCTGGCGGAATTGATGGACCTGCTGAAATACGCCACCAGCGAGCGCCAGTTCATCATGTACGAGGCGCTGCGCAAGGGCGCCGCCACGGATACGCTTTACGCGTTGACCCACATCAAACCCTGGTTTATCGAACAGATGCGGGAACTGGTGCAACTGGAGGAACAAATCCTCGCGCACCAGGGCAAGCTCCCGCCGGACGATCTGCTGCGCCAGGCCAAGCGCGACGGATTCGCGGACAAGTACCTCGCGCAATTGCTGCGCCTGCCGGAAGAACAACTGCGCCAGCGGCGTTTGGAATTGGGACTGGCGGAGGCCTGGGAGCCGGTCCCCGTCAGCGGCGTGGAAAACGCCGCCTATTATTAGTCCACCTACAACGCGCCCGACCGCGCCCCAACCAGCGCGCGCCGCAAGGTGATGATCCTGGGCGGCGGCCCCAACCGCATCGGCCAGGGGATCGAGTTCGACTACTGCTGCGTGCATGCCGCCTTCGCCCTGCGCGACGCGGGTTACGAAACCATCATGGTCAATTGCAACCCGGAAACCGTTTCTACCGATTACGACACCTCCGACAAGCTCTATTTCGAGCCGCTGACCGTGGAAGACGTCCTTAGCATTTACGCCAAGGAACAGCCGGAAGGCGTGATCGTGCAGTTCGGCGGTCAGACGCCGCTGAACATCGCCAACGATCTGGCGCGCGCCGGCGTGCGCATCCTGGGCACCACCCCGGATGTGATTGATCTTGCGGAGGACCGGGACCGGTTCCGCATCATGATGGAAAAAATGAACATCCCCATGCCGGAAGCCGGCATGGCGGTCAACGTGGAAGAAGCGCTGGCGGCCGCCCGCCGCATCGGTTATCCGCTGATGGTGCGGCCATCCTACGTCCTGGGCGGGCGCGGCATGGAAGTGGTGTACGACGATGCCATGCTGAAACGCTACATGGAGGCGGCAGTGGACGTCACGCCCGAACGCCCGATCCTGCTGGACCGTTTCCTGGAGAATGCCCTGGAGACGGAAGCCGACGCGCTGGCTGACGGCCGGGATGCCTATGTCCCGGCGATCATGGAGCACATCGAGCTGGCCGGCATACATTCCGGCGATTCGGCCTGCGTCATTCCGCCGGTCAGCATCCCGGAACGCCATCGCAATACGATCGAAGATTACACCCGGCGCATTGCCAGGGAACTGGGCGTGGTGGGCCTGATGAACATTCAATACGCCATTGCCGGCGATGTCGTGTACGTGCTCGAGGCCAATCCCCGCGCATCCCGCACGGTGCCGCTGGTTTCGAAGGTTTGCAATGTTTCCATGGCGAACATCGCCACGCGCCTGATGCTTGGCGCGCGGTTGAAGGATTTGAACCTGCCGGCGCAGCGGATACCGCATTTCGGCGTGAAGGAAGCCGTTTTCCCGTTCGGCATGTTCCCGGAAGTTGATCCCGTGCTGGGACCGGAGATGCGCTCGACCGGCGAAGTGCTCGGCATGGCCGACTCCTTCGGCCTGGCTTTCTACAAGGCCGAAGAGGCCGCCACCCCGCCCCTGCCGCTCAGCGGGACGGTGCTGATCAGCGTCACCGCCGGCGACCGCGAACAAATTCTGGACGTCGCCCGCGAATTCGCCCGCCTGAAATTTTCCATCAAGGCCACGCGCGGCACCCAGGCCTTCCTGTCCGCCCACGGCGTGCCCGCGGAAGTCATCAACAAGCTCAAGGAAGGCCGGCCGAACATCGTGGATGCGGTCATGAACAAGGAAATCCAACTGGTGATCAACACGCCCAGCGGCAAACAAGGCCAGACAGACGACTCTTACATCCGCAAGACAGCCATCAAGTACAAGATCCCCTACATCACCACCGTCCCCGCGGCCCGCGCCTCCGCCAAGGGCATCGCTGCCGCCCGCGCCGGCCGCGGCGGAGTGCGGTCTTTGCAGGTCTATCATAAAAACATCAAGTAAAGGAGCGTCGCGCATGCGTAAAACATGGAGCAGGTTGTTGATCGCGGGATTGTGGGCCATCCTGGCCGCCGGCGCGTCCGGCCTGGCCGCGGAAAACCAGCTGCACCGGCTCGGCGCCGGCGCCAACTACTGGCGGACGATTGACCGCATCAAGGAAGACGACTACAAGCTGGACGATGACGGTCTGGCCTGGCTGGCCACCTACCAGTTCGCGCCCTGGCGCCTGGTGAAATTCCAGGCCGACCTGGAAATTTTCCCCAACGGATTCGGCGGCTCCGATGAAACCACATTTGCCCCCCAGGCCTACCTGGTGCTCGGATCCGGCATTTACGTGGCCGGCGGCATCGGCATTAATTACGCCGACGGCAAATTTGCCGACGACCCGTTTTACGGCGTCCGCGCCGGCCTGGATTTTGAAATCCTGCCCAACCTTCGGCTGGACATCAACGCCAACTACCGCTTCCTGGATTGGGAAAACATCAAGGAATTGGACAAGCACATCAACACCGACACCGTGACGCTCGGCGCCGCCGTGCGGCTGGCTTTCTAATGAAACGCCGCGGTAAAAATCCAACGGCTTGTCCGCCGGCCTCTTGCATCAAAACCTCAATCTTCGACGTGTTCAAAATCGGGCCGGGACCGTCCAGCTCGCACACGATCGGACCGATGAAGGCGGCCGGGCGGTTCCGCGAACTCGCGGCGGCGCTACCCGCCGCGGCCCTGGCCGGCGCCACCCGCTTGGATGTTGAACTTTACGGCTCGTTGAGCGCCACCGGCAAGGGGCATGGCACCGACCGCGCTGTCGCCGCCGGACTCCTGGGCATGGCGCCGGAAACCTGCGATATCGAGTGCCTGGCAGGACTGCTGCGGGACCCGTCCGCCGTGTACCGGATGGAATTGCCCGGCCGGCAGGGCGGCGTTTCCTTCCAGGCATCCGACATCCGTTGCGCCGGCGAACGTCCGAACGCCCCCCATCCCAACACGATGATCTTGAGATTGTATGCGGGCGGAAAAATCATCCTGGAAATGGAATGTTATTCCGTCGGCGGCGGTTTTGTGCGCTACCGCAACGAGCCGGAACCGCCGCGGCCCGCGCCGCCGCATCGGTTCCGCAACATGGAGCAGTTGCAGGCGCAATTGGCCGCAACCGGCATGCCGCTGGCGGAACTGATGCTGGAGCACGAACAGGCGGTTTCCGGGCGCAATCCCGCCGCCGTCTGGTCGGAGATGGACGGAGTCATCGCCGTCATGGAAGACGCCGTGGAACACGGCATTCAGCATGGCGGCCTGCTGCCCGGCCCGATCCGCCTGGCGCGCAAGGCGCCGACGCTCTATTCCCGCGCCCGCGCCCTGAAAAATTACCCCGACCGGTTTCTGGTCTTTCTCAACGCCTATGCCCTGGCGGCCGCCGAGGAAAACGCCGATGGGCGCCGCATCGTGACGGCGCCGACTTCCGGTTCCGCCGGCGTGCTGCCCGGATTGATTTACCTGCTGCGGCGTCAGATGCGGATGCCGCAACAGGCCTTGCGCGAAGGGCTGCTGGCGGCCGCCGCCATAGCGTTCATCGCCAGGCACAATGCCAGCATTTCCGGCGCGGAAGTCGGCTGCCAGGGCGAAATCGGCGTCGCCTCGGCCATGGGCGCCGCCCTGCTGGCCCAGGTTTACGGTTACTCAATCAACTTCATCGCCAACGCCGCGGAAATAGCCCTGGAACACCACCTGGGGCTGACCTGCGACCCGATCGGCGGCTATGTGCAGATTCCCTGCATTGAACGCAATGCCATGGGCGCCGTAACATCCTATAACGCCTACCTGCTGGCATCCGCCGGGGATCCCCAGAAGCAGAAAATCACATTGGACGAGGTGATCGCCGCCATGCTGCAAACCGGGCGCGATATGCCTGCATGCTACAAGGAAACCGCCGCCGGGGGGCTGGCAGTCTGCGCGGTCAAATGCTGAAGCACGAATTGTAATGCCCACATCCCCTTCCATTGACGCCGCCCCGGAACCGACTTCGCTTTGCACGCTGTTCTGGACTTTCGCCCGCGTGGGCCTGTTCACGTTCGGCGGCGGCTATGCCATGCTGCCCATGCTGGAGCGGGAAGTCATCGAGCGCCATCATTGGACGACGCTGCTGGAACTCAACGATATTTTTGCGATGGCGCAAACCATTCCCGGCGCAATCGCCATCAACTCCGCCACCTTCATCGGCCGGCGCCGGGCGGGCGTCCGCGGCGCCATCGCCGCCACCGCCGGCATGATTGCGCCGTCCGTGATCGTGATCCTGGCGGTGGCCATATTGCTGGAACAGGCCCTGCGCGCGCCGGCGGTAGCATCGGCCATGCAAGGCATCCGTGGCACCGTAGCCGGACTGATCGCCGCGGTGGCATGGACCACCGCCCGCCGCGCCTGCCGCCGTAGAGCCGCATGGGGTCTGGCCGGACTGGCGGCCGCACTGTCGCTGATTCCAGGCGTCAGCGTGGTCTGGATCATCCTGGGCGCGGGCGCAGGCGGCGCCTTGCGGTATTTTTATCGTCTCCGGAAAACATAACGTGAGTTTTTAAATTTGCACATCTACCTTCAATTAACCGGGTCTTTTATAAAAATCGGCTCGTTGACGATCGGCGGCGGCTATGCCATGCTGCCCCTGATCCAGCAGGAAATCGAGCATCATGGATGGCTCACCACCGCCCAGTTCCTGGACATCCTGGCCATCTCGGAAATCACGCCCGGCCCGCTGGCCGTCAATGCCGCCACTTACATCGGCTACCAGACCGCCGGCATCGGCGGGGCCTTGCTGGCGACCGGCGCGCTGGCGCTGCCGTCGCTGGCGGGGATGGTCACGCTGGCGGCCGCCTGGCAGCGCTACCGGTATCATCCGCTGGTGCATTCCATCATGGGCGCCCTCCGGCCGACGGTGGCCGGCCTGATTGCCGCCGCCGCCGTAAAACTGGCATGGGCCATGTGGGTAAATTCCGCTTCGGGCGCCGGTCGTCTGGCCGTCATCGCCCTGGCCGCGGGCGCCTTTCTGGCATTGCGCTTTGCGCGCGTCCATCCGGCGCTGATCATGATTCTGGGGGGCCTGGCGGGCATGCTGGTCTGCCGCTGAGCAAAACCGAGGGCAACTGCTGCAAAATCCGGCGGGCCACCGCCTCGGCGGTCAGGCCGTCCGTCGCCATCTGCCAGGGCACGGCGGCGTAGGCCGGCTGGCGTTCCGCCAGCAAGCGACGTATTTTCACGGCCAACTCGCCGGGGTTGGACGCGGCCAGCAACGGCCTCGTCCGCGCCGCGCCCAACCGGGCCGCAATGGTCTCGGGAGCGGCGGTCAGGCAAATCACTGGGCCGGCGGCGGCGAGCCGCCGGAGGTTGACGGGGTCCAGGATTGCCCCGCCGCCGGCGGCAATCACCAGGTTTGTCCTGTGCGACAATTCGCCGGCCAGGTCCCGTTCCAGGGCGCGGAAAAAAAACTCGCCTTGCTCTTCGAAAATCCGGCTCACCGGGATTCCCTGGCGCGCTTCCAGAACGGCGTCCATGTCCACGAACTCGCGCCCTAACGCCTCCGCCAGCCGGCGTCCGACGGCGGATTTCCCCGTGCCCATGAATCCCGTCAATGTGATGTTGAAAGCTTGGTCCACCGCTTGCTTCCCAAATTCACCGAGCCGTCCAGCGTCCGCCTAAGGCGCCTGCGTCAGCCAGGCCAGGTAGGCCTGCCACCAAGCCGCGCCGCCCAGCACCCACAGCAGCGCAGCCATGGCGATATAAGGGCCGAAAGGAATTTTGCTTGCCATTTTCTTACGTCCCATGGCAATCATCACAATCCCGGCCGCCGCGCCGACCGTCGAGGCGCAGATCACGGTAAACAGCACCGCCTGCCAGCCCAGGAACGCCCCAATGGCTCCCAGCAGTTTGACATCGCCCAGGCCCATGGCTTCACGTTTGAAATAGAGGCGTCCGAGCTCGGCCACGGACCAGAGCAAGAGTGTTCCGGCCAGCATGCCCAGCAGCGCGGCGCGGAATCCGGCAAACGCTTCCGCCTGGCCGTGGATGGAGGGCGCCAGCGCCGACAGGACCGCGCCGGCGCACATCCCGCCGATGGAAATCCGGTCGGGAATGATGAGGTACTCATAATCCACGAACGCGGCGATCGTCAGGCCCGCGGCCAGGGTCCAATATACGGGCGTGCGGGCATCCCAGCCGAAGCGCAGCCAGATCATCAGAAAAAGGAACCCGGTCAACGCTTCCACGAGGAAATAACGCAGGTTAATCCGGCCGCCGCAAAAGCGGCAGCGTCCGCCGAGTAGGATAAAGCTCAAGAGCGGCAGATTATAAAACCAGGGGATTTTCCGCGTACAATGGGGACAAAACGAACGCGGCGCGACTACCGACAGGTCGCGGGGAATCCGGTAAATGCAGACATTGGCGAAACTGCCGATACACGCCCCCAGCACGAACACCATTGCCGACAAAAAGCTAAACGCGCATTGATAGCTCATGAATGCTTATCCCCGTATACCGCCTGTTGCAATGCCCGGCGCATCGGCGCCAGGGGCGCCGGCCGGCCGGTCCAGATTTCCAGGGCCAGCGCCCCCTGATGCAATAACATCCCCAACCCGTTCGCCGCGCGCGCGCCGGCGGCGGCCGCGGCGCGCATCATGGCGGTTTCCGGCACATGATAAATCAAGTCGTAAAACCACTGGCCGGCATGAAAGGCATCGGCGCCGACCAGCGGCGGATCTTCCGGCCGCAATCCCACGGAAGTAGCCTGGATGACGATTTCCGCCCGCCGGCAGGCTTCCCGCCAGGCGGACGGCTGCCCCGGCGCCAGTTCTACGCGCGGCGCGCCGGGCAATCCGGCCAGTTCGGCGGCCAACCGTTCCGCGCGGGCGGCGTCGCGGTTCGCCAGTCCTATCTCCGACGCGCCGGCAATCGCGCAGGCTATGGCCACCGCGCGGCCGGCCCCGCCGCAGCCAAGCAGGCAAACGCGCCGGCCGCGGACTTCCTGGCCGAATTCCTCCCGCAAGGCCGCCAGGAATCCTTCGCCGTCGGTGCTGTAGCCGCGCAGGTGGCTCCCTTCCATCCGGACCGTGTTGACCGACCGCATACGCGCAGCGGATGCATCCAGGTCGGAGAGGCAGGCGAAAGCGGTTTCCTTCAAGGGCACGGTCAGATTCAGCCCGGCGAATCTCAGTTCGGCCAGGGCCGGCAACAGCGCCGGCAGCCGCGCGGGGGCCACGTCCAACGCCAGGTAGGCGGCATTGAGCCGCAGGGCGTCGAAAGCCGCGTTGTGCATCGGCGGTGAAAGCGAATGCCCCACCGGATGCCCAAGCACGGCGTAAAGCTGGGTACTGGCGTCAATCATGAAATTTCAACGGCCGGCCTCCGGCGCCGCCTGGCGCCGCGCAGCCAGCAGGCGGTTGACGCAGTTCAAATATGCGGCGGCGCTGGCCTGCACGATGTCCGTGCCGGCCGCCTTGCCGCTGACGGTCTCCTTGCCGAACGCCACGCGCATGCCAACTTCGCCCTGGGCATCCTTCCCAATCGTCACCGCTTGAATGCCGTAGTCCAGCAGGCGGCCGGGAATGCCGGTAATGCGGTCCACGGTTTTCAGGGCGGCATCCACCGGACCGTCGCCGCAAGCGGCATCCTGCATTACTTCCGATCCCTTTATCAAGCGGACCGTCGCGGTAGGCACGGTGCTCGATCCGGTTGATACCTGGATGTATTCCAGGGCGTAAATGCCGGCCACATCCTCCATCTCGTCGCGGGCAATGGCCAGCAGGTCGTCGTCGTACATTGCCTTTTTCTTATCGGCCAGTTCGATAAACCGCGCGTAGGCCCGTTCCAGCTCTTCCGCGTTCAACTTGAAGCCCATGGCGGCCAAACGGTTGCGGAAGGCATGCCGGCCGGAATGTTTGCCCAGCACCAGTTCCGTGCCGCCTTCCATGCCGATGTCTTCCGGGCGCATGATTTCGTAAGTCGAGCGTTCTTTCAGGATGCCGTCCTGGTGGATGCCCGATTCATGCGCGAAGGCATTCGCGCCCACGACGGCCTTGTTGCGTTGCACCGCCATACCCGTCAGCCGGCTGACCAGCCGGCTGGCGCGGTAAATTTCGCGGGTTTCAATCCCCGTCTGCAGGTTGAAAAAGTCCGCGCGCGTCCGCAGGGCCATGACAAATTCTTCCAGTGCGCAATTGCCCGCCCGCTCGCCCAGGCCATTGACGGTGCATTCGACGCCCCGGGCGCCGTTTTTCACCGCGGCCAGGGAATTGGCGACCGCCAGCCCGAGGTCGTTGTGGCAATGCACGTTAATGACCGCCCGGCCGATGTTGGGCACGCGCTCGAACAGCCCGGCAATCAAGGCGCCGAACTCGTCCGGCACGGCGTAGCCGACGGTGTCGGGAATGTTGACCGTGCCCGCGCCGGCGTCAATCACGGCGCGCACCACTTCTGCCAGAAATTCCGGCTCGGTACGCGAAGCGTCCTCGGGGCTGAACTCCACGTCGGCGCAGAACTTCCGGGCACGGGTTACGGCGTCCACGGCCAGGCGGATGATTTCCCGCTTGTCCTTGCGGAGTTTGAACTCGCGGTGGATGCGGGAAGTGGCCAGAAAAACATGGATGCGGGCGCGCTTGCCGGCGGGCGCCACGGCTTCGGCGCACCGCACGATGTCCTTTTCCAGCGAACGCGCCAGGCCGGCAATGCGCGGTCCCTTGACCTGCGCCGCCACCGCCTGCACCGCCCGGAAATCCTCCGGCGAGGCGATGGGAAAGCCCGCCTCGATGACGTCCACTTTCAGGCGCGCCAGCTGCTGGGCGATTTCGATTTTCTCCCGCTGGTTCAGGCTGGCGCCCGGGCATTGTTCGCCATCCCGCAGCGTCGTGTCAAAAATCATGACGCGATCATTTTTCGATTTTTTCATATGCGCATCTCCCCCTGTCTCCGCAACCGGCGCCCGGCGCGGGACGCCGGGCCGGCCGCTTCAATCCTGTTTGCTCACCGCGATCACTCCCGAGCGCGACAGTTCCAAAATTCCGTTCGGACGCAGGAGTTCCAGCAGGTTGTCCACGTCCTCGCTCGATCCGGCCAGCTGCACGGTCAGCGACTTGCTCTGGACGCTGACGACCCGGGCATTGAAGAGCGCGGCAAGTTCGATTACCGCCGTGCGGTTTTTCGGCCCCGTCAGCACCTTGACCAGCATCAACTCCCGGTCCAGGAAGCGTTCGCCGGTGAAATCGTGCACCTTGATCACGTCCACCAGCTTGTTCAACTGCTTGGTCACCTGTTCCAGCACGTGATCGTCGCCCGGCACCACAATGGTGATGCGCGAAGTGGAGGCATCCTGGGTGGGCGCCACATTCAAACTGTCAATGTTGTAGCCGCGGCCCGAGATCAGGCCGACCACGCGGGCCAGCACGCCGGGCTGATTTTCCACAATCACCGATAAGATGTGTTTCATCGCTGCTCCCTCATGCCATGCTGTGAATCATTTCCGTCAACGAAGCCCCGGCCGGCACCATGGGATACACATTGGTTTCGCGCTCCACCATGCATTCCACCAGGGCCGGGCCATTATGGGCAAAAGCTTTTTCCAGGGCCGGAACGACTTCCCCGCGCCGGGTAATCCGTTCGCCGTAAGCGCCATGCGCCTCGGCCAGCTTGACGAAATCCGGCAGGTAGCCGGTTTTACCGCCGGCGATGCGCTCGTTTTTCGGGCGGTCGCTCTGCCGGAGCACGGTGGCGGAATACTCGCGCTTGTAAAACATCTCCTGCCACTGGCGCACCATGCCCAGGTAGGTGTTGTTTAAAATGACCACCTTGACCGGCAATTTGTGCTCCACCGCCACCACCATTTCCTGGAAATTCATCTGGGCGCTGCCGTCGCCGGCGATGTCCACCACCATCTGGCCGCGGCACCCCACCTGGGCGCCGATGGCCGCCGGCAGGCCGAAGCCCATGGTGCCCAGGCCGCCGGAGGAAATAAAGGTCCGCGGCCGGGTGTACTTGTAGAAATGCGCCGCCCACATCTGATGTTGCCCGACTTCCGTGGCGATAATCGCCTTGCCGCCGGTCAGGTTGTAAATCTGCTCGATCACGTACTGCGGCATGAGCTTGGCCGGATCCTGGTCGTAACCGAAGGGATGCCTGGCCTGCCATTGACCGAGTTGCGCCAGCCATGGCGCGCGGTCACGGGACTCCACCAGCGGCAGCAGTTCGGTCAGAACCTGCTTGACGTCGCCGACCACCGGGATGTCCACCTCCACGCTCTTGGAAATAGCCGAGGGATCAATGTCAATGTGGGCAATCCGCGCATGCGGCGCGAATTCCGACACTTTCCCGGTCACCCGGTCGTCAAACCGCGCGCCCACGGACACCAGCAAATCGCATTCCTGGACGGCAAAGTTGGCCGCGGGGCTGCCGTGCATGCCCAGCATGCGCAACGCCAGCGGATCGGTCTCCGGGAAGGCGCCCAGACCCAGCAGCGTGGTGGTCACCGGCAGGCGCGCCTTGCGCGCCACCGCCGTCAATTCCGCCGCAGCGTTGCCCAGGTTTACCCCCCCGCCGACGTACAAGAGCGGGCGCTCGGCGGCATTCAGCGCTTCGGCCAGCTTGGCGATTTGCCGGGGATGGCCGGCGGTGGTGGGATTGTAGCTCCGGATTTTCACTTCCGCCGGCGTGGGCGCGCGCGTGGACGCCCGCTGCACATCCTTGGGGATATCCACCAGCACCGGCCCCGGCTTGCCCGTGCGGGCGATGTAAAAAGCCTCGGCAATGATGCGCGGCAGATCGTCCACGTTGCGCACCAGGTAATTATGCTTGGTCACCGGGCGGGTGATGCCGGTGATGTCGGCCTCCTGGAACGCGTCGTTGCCGATCATGTGCGAGGGCACCTGGCCGGTAATGCAGACCAGCGGGATGGAATCCATGTTGGCCGTGGCCAACCCGGTGACGGCATTGGTGGCGCCGGGGCCGGAGGTGACCAGGCAACAGCCGACGCGGCCGGTGGCCCGCGCATACCCGTCCGCCATGTGGGCGGCGCCCTGCTCGTGGCGCGCCAGGAAAAATTCAAAAGGGGCGTGATACAAGTCCTTGAAGATATCCAGCACCTGCCCGCCCGGCAACCCGAAAACCGCTTCCACGCCGGCCTGCTGCAACCCGTCCATTAAACATTGCACGCCTGTACGCATAACCGACCTCCCTTCATCCAACGCTAAAAAAAAACCCACCGCTTGCGCACGGTGGGTTTGGTTCCTGAACTCATCCGGCGGACTCAAGCCGGCTGCAGGAAATCACCACCGTGCCAGGCGCCCGGCACGGCCAGGCGCAATACGAGCGCCCCGCGCAACGCGCCAACCTTGCCAATGACCACGGTGGTGCAATAATTTTTCATACTGGCGCATTATTAGTCAGGCCCGGGGAATTTGTCAAATATTTTTTCATAATATTTCGCGCCCGGGCTTTCCGCGCGCCGGATAAACGCTTGACATCCGCGCCGGCGGCAGCCATATTCTCAGCCAAACCATGCGCCGTCAACCCGGCCGCACAATTATACATACTTCCGGAAGGCAAGGCTTATCCGTATGCATGCACGAATTCCTTCCGCCAGCCGGGCCGCCGGCATCGGCCTGGCCTGCCTGCTGGCCGCCGGGCGCCCGGACGCCGCCTCCGCCGCGCGCGCCCGGATCGAACCCCGCATCGGCAATCCCTACCTGGGGGCCATTGTCACCGACGCCGACACCGGGATGATCCTTTTCGAAGACCGGTCCGATGCGCCGGGCTATCCCGCCAGCGTGCTCAAGGTCATGGATTTGCTGCTGGCGCTGCAGGCCGTGCGTTCCGGGGCTCTGCGCCTGACCGACCCGGTCCTGGTCACCGCCGAGTCCGCCCGGATCGGGGGCTCGCAGGTTTACCTGAAAGAAAACGAAACTTTCACGGTGGATGACCTGCTGTACGCGCTGATGGTGCAATCCGCCAACGACGCCGCCACGGCGCTGGCTATTCATATCGCCGGCGGCCAAGACCGCTTCGTGGACCTGATGAACCGGCAGGCCCGGAGCCTGCGCATGCAGGCAACGCAATTTCATTCCGTGCACGGATTGCCGCCGGGCGCCGGCCAGGAGCCGGACGTCAGCACCGCGCGCGACCTGGCGCGCCTGGCCCGGGCGGTGCTGGCCTACCCGGAAAGCCTGCGCTACACGTCCGCCACCGAGCGCCAATTCCGGGCGCAGCCGCCTTTCATCATGCGCAGCCACAACAAACTGCTGTTCACCTGCGAGGGATGCGACGGGATGAAAACCGGATATTTCCGCCAGGCCGGTTATTCCATGATCGCCACCGCCAAGCGCGGCGATACCCGCATCATCGCCGTCCTGCTCGGCTGCCCTGACAAGCACGCCCGGGACCGGAAGGCGGCGGAATTGCTGGCCCTGGGCTTTGCCAAGGCGCCCGCGAAACCCGCCGCGCCGCCGCCGGTTCCCGCGCCGGCCCCCGCCGCTGACAGCCAGGCGGCCGGATCGCGATGTCCGGCCTGGTTGGCCCTGCTGGCGGCGGCGGCCCTGGCGGCCGCCGGCGTCGGCGCCGGCCTTGTCATCAGGGCGCGGCGTCGCAAACCCACGGGCCCGTGACGGCCGCATCCATACTTGTCCCCTGTGCTTTTCAAACGAAACGGGGCGATGGCGCACGAATGCGGCAGTATTGCCATGCAAATCCAGGAACCCGTCCATCATGCGGGCGTTTCCCGGGTGGATTGCATGCGGTGGCGAATAAAAACGGCAATTCCATTCCGGGCATTATCGGATGGTGACGACGGTCCCGGGGAAAGGCATCTGTTTTTCCGCATCGAAGCTCAGAAAGGCGGCGGCGATCATTCTGGTTGTCATAAGAGGTCCGGATCCACCCGGCATCGCGCGCTACGGATGACACGCGGACTTCGTCCATGACGCCGTTGTGATACTTGTTGCTCCAGCGGGCAATGTACGTTGCGTCCGTATGCTGATTTAGAACGCCGGTGGATGCGATTGAATTTTCCTGCACGCCGTTGACATAGGCCCGGATGGCGGTTCCGTCGTATGTGCCCACCACATGATACCATGTATTGGATTCAGGTTTGGTTGTGCTGTAGATGCTGGACGCGCTTAAGCCCGTGAAGATGTAGCGAAAAGCGCCGGAATCCTCCTTGCGCATGTAGGTCCCGGTGAGTTGCAGGAGGCCGTAGAAGTTGGTGGTAACGCAGGTGTCATACTTCAGCCAACAGCTCATGGTGATGGCGTTGGTCAGATTCAGGCTGGCAGCGGCGGCCGCCTTCAGGTCATGCAGGTTGCCGTTGAACCAATCGGCTCCGTCCACTTTGCCGGTGGCATCGAAACTCCCGATCGGATAATACTGGTAATTGGCGTGATTGGTATACGCGGTCGAGTCGTAGTTAGGCTGCGCGGTTTCGTCGAGATGCAGGACCATGCGGTAGTCGTTGTCCCAAACGTTCCAGGGCTGGTTGTTGGTATAAGGGACGACACTGCCGTAATACATGAAGATTTTTGTGTCGGCATTCGAAGACAAGTTCGGGATATTGACCCAGTAAACCAAGCTGGGCCCGTTCGTGGCATACAATTCCTTTTCAAAGCTCAAGGGGGTTGTGCCGTCGGCTCCCGCGAAGAAGATGTCGCCGCCATTCGTCAAGGCCTTGGAAAACACGGGATTGGCATTCGTGATGCTGATCAACACCGGGAAATTCGAGTGGCTGCCCGTCACCAAATTGGACGCAACGGTGATCTTCTGGCGGAATTGCCATGCATTGCTGTACCAGCCTTCGGCAAAGACCGGCGTGCCGGCGCAAAACCAAACTGCCGAGACCAGCAACGGCAACCACCGGCGTTCCCGTGAAGGAACGCAGCGCATCAAGCAGAAATTCATGTCTTTTTCTCCTGTAAACGCCCATCTGTTTAACCTGTATGCAACCCGCCTTTATGATGTAGTTTTATATGAAATATTGATTCTGATTCCAATATTATTTTCCGCCGTTGTTTGATGGAAATTATGCGCGTGGAGGTCTCGCGAATGTTTTCAATATCCGGCCGTGGGCCGCGGTCACAGCGCCCCACGAAAACAGGCTGGCTCCCCTTGCGCCGCGCTCCCGCAGGATATCCAGGAGCGCGCGCAACCTGCCCGGAGCGCAGGCGCCCATCGAGCTTTTGACGCCCAGGCCGCTGTAAAAAACCGCCGGTGTGCCGGCCAGCAGCCTGGCATGTTCGTCTGCGGCGGCCCGGAAACGCGCCGGAGCGGTGTGGTAATTCATGGTGCATATGAAATCCAGCAATCCGTCCGCGGCCCACTTCGCCCAATCCTGCCCCTCGAAGACCGCGGGGCCGAGCCCGTAGACCGGCGGCTGCCAGATATCGTCGAGGCTGATGTAGTTGGCGCGCGCGGCCAGGGAAAGAGCCAATCCCCGGGCGCGCGTCAGCGCTCGCGCCTGCCTGACAAACTTAGTGATCCGGTCGTTGCGCCGCCGCAGTTCCTTGTAAGCGATGCAGGGATTCGCCATGTCCTCCGGCCGCAGCTCGCCGCGGCCGAGCCAGGGCCGCCGCTCTTCCCGGCAGGCCTCGCACTGGCAGGGGAAATGCATCAGGAACAGCGCGTTGTCATTACGCACATAATCCAGGTGCAACCCGTCAATCGCGCCCTGGTTGGCCGCCACAAACCGCTTGATCGCGGTGAGGGACCGATCCAGGGTCGTCTGGTTGCTCAGGCAGGCCCGCGCCAGGGTTGTGCCAAAGCGCGACTGTTGCGCAGTTGGATCGGCAATAACGCGGCAGACCGGATGCGGCACGCCGAAGGTTGGACGGATCCAGGGGTGCAGTTCCATATTCCGCTGGTGCAGCGCCCGGGCAGTCGTTGCCAGGACGAGCGCGGGATCATGCACTTCAGGCATGACGATGCGTATGCCGGCCGCCGCCAGACGATCGGCTTCATGGTCAACCCGCGCCATGAATCCGGCAGTCTCATCCGCCCGCATCCAGGTCAATAATTCCATGGTGTCCTTTAATGTGCCTGCCCCGTACTATCGCCGGGCATCCGTTCCAGGGCATAGACGGCGGTGCCGGACGGCGGCAGCGTGACTGCAATCGCACGGGCCCCGGGGTTGACAACGGCGGGCGGCGCCCCGAAAAAAGCAACCGCCGCGCGCAGGCCGGCCGGCTCCGCGGGTTGCAAGAGCACCGCGCGCGGTTCCGGCGCCGTGTTGACGGCCACCAGCCACTCCCGTTGGTCCGCCGAGCAAGTCATGGCATGGACGTCGCCGCTCTCCGGCGAGACGGCCACCTGGCAGGCTGGCCCGTCGCCGAGCAGCGCCGGCCGCAGGACATCCAGTTCCCTGGCCACGGCGCCAAACTCGTTCCAAGCGCCCTCGGCTGCGCAACGGAAAGTATAAGCCAGCGAGCCGCGCGCGCCGAGAATCACCGCCTTGTAGATCGCCAGGCGCACTTCCGCCGGCGTCGGCTCGCGCACCGCGCCGGCCAGGGCGCCGAAGCATGGCCGGTTGACGATGATGGGGAGGCCCGCCTCCCAGAATTCGCGGAAGAGGCTGTCCGCGTGGCTGTCGCGCGCCACAAACGGCATGATGGCGACATCCGTGGAAGGCCCGTAGGAAGCCGCTTCGCCCGGGCGCGTGAGATGGCTGAACGCGCAGGGATGGTGCGGATCCAGTTCCTTGATCAAACGGTAGGCGGCGGAGACATACTCCGGGGTGAACAGTTCCGGGCGGTTGCCCGGCTCGTCGAGAGTCAACCAACCGAGCAGGGCGGGATGGTCCCGGTATTTCAACACAACTTCGCGGAGATGGTTTGTGGCCGCTTCCCGGCTCTCATATTTTCCGCTCCATCCCTCGTATTTCGGAATCCAGTAGCTGAGCATCCAGCCCAGGTGCACCCACAGCTTGAGGTTGCGTTCGGCGGCCCGATCAAGCATCCAGCCGACGTTTTCGTAATAATAGTTCAGCAGGGTGTTGCAGCCGGCGGCTTGCATGAGATCGAGGGCCTGGCACCATGATGCTTCATCGCCTTTATTCAAATTATTGTAAAAACCGTACGCCAGCAGCGGCTCGCCGTCGCATACCAGGAACCGGCCCCAGCGGTTGATGCGGACTGTGTGCGCAGCGGGCGGCAGGATGCGCAACGGGCGCGCCTGCTCCGCGAGCACCCGTCCGTCCTCAACGAGTTGCACGCAAAAGCGATGGGCCCCGCGGGGCAGTCCGGCCAGGGGCGCCTGCCACTCGTTGAGGCCGGGGGTTGGATTCCTGACAACAAATGCCCCACCCGTTGCCGCGCCGCTTTCCATTCGCCAGCGGAGCCGCAGGGCGCGGCAGCGCTGCGCGGAGGCGTTGATCAGGCAACGGACGCGCGCCGCCGGCTCGCTGGTATAAAAATCAAATTCCGGCCCCGGGACATCCAGCAATGCGGCGCCGGACACGGTTACAGCCAGCGGCTGCGACACATACACCGCTCCGGCGTCATCCGCAAGCCGGAGGACAACCGCATACGCGCCGTTTTGATCGAGCGGCAGCGGACATTCCACGCGCACGGTCTGTCCGGCGACAGTATCCAGAACCGCAGTCCCTTCCACGCGGGCGCCGCCCGGCGCCTCAGCGGAAAAAACCGCCGTAAACCGGCGCGCGGCCGTTTCGCCCGACTGCACGCAGGCCGATGCCACCCCGCGACTCCAGGCCAGGTCGGCAACAAGCACGCGATATCGCGAAAGGTCCGCGTCAAATCCATGCGCTTCGCCGAACGCCTGCGGCGTATGGAATCCCCCGTAGGCGTAGGCCCAAGAACTGTGCATCTGAGTCCTTGGATTTTCCCGGCATATATTCACGCCGAGGGTCCGGGATACGCCGAGGTCCGGCCGCAAATCAAAACAGGTGTACGGAATCGCCGCTTCCACGGTCCAACCCGTATCGTCAAAACGCCCGGCGGCTTGCCATTCGCAGCGCCAGGCCGACGGCTCGCCGTCAAAAAGGTCGCGCGATGTATGGCGCCCCGCATAACGCGCCCCGGCCGCATTGGCGGCGAAGTGATAATAAGTTTCACGGTCGTGATGCAAATCAATGAAGAGATCTGCCAGGTCTCCGCCCCATGGAGGGCGGCGGAGCGACTTGACCAGCTTTGCGACGGCCGGGGGGTCCGGCTCCTCGGCTCGCACTGCAAAGTAGATGGCCAGGCCGTCATAAACCATGCGGGCGGCAGTCGGAGGCGTAGCGGGCGCATTTTCCTGAAGCTGGACGAAATTTGTCAATACCGCTGCGTCCTGCCAGCAGGCATCATTCAAATCGCCGTCAATTGCCGGCGGCTGGCGGGCGCGGCTCAAAGAGAATGACGGACAATCCAGCGCCTGGCGTTGCTTTGCGGTTAGCGATCGGCGCTTGGGCACGCGAATTCCGGCGGCAAGCCCGTCCGCGGCCGCCGGCAGATATTCCGTGGGCGTCTCCCCGGCCTCAAGTTGGGCGGCATCCACCCACAGGGTGCCTTCCGAGACGAGACGGATGAAAGCCACCGTGTCAGCGGCCTGCGCGCGGCCGGAGATGTGATACCGGCGCCATTCCGTGTCCGCCTCAACGATGGCCTCGCCCACCCCGCGGACATGAAATTTTACACGGACGCCCGGCTGATCAGACTTGAGGCAGACGGAGAACGTGTATGGATCGCCGGCCTGCACATACGTATGGCGATCCCATGAGCGCGCATACTTGCCGCACCGTCCGATGCGCAGGCTTTTCCCGCCGTGAAACGCCGTGTTCGTGTCAATGGACCATACCTCGCGGCCGTAAGGCGGCAGGTTCAGATCGCGCGTCCAACCGTCGGGCACGTCCGGGTTGGTCGCAATCTCAAAGCTGCTGTTGTATAAAAGATTTTTTGCCGCCGCCCCCAAACTTTCAAACCGGAGATTGTCGAGATACAGAACGGCCTTGCCGGCCATCTGGCCGTCCAGCCAGAAACCGACGCGCCGGATCCTGTTCCAATCGGGCTTGGCGCCGCCCGAGTATTTGAAGCCCCCATTCAGCGATAAAAGGACCGGCGCCCAGCCGTCAATGAAGGACGGCAGGTTCAGCCTGGCGCGGAACCTTCCGCCCTGGTCATCCGAAGCGTCAAGCGTCATATCCACCACCAGGTTTGCGCCATTGTCGCGCTCGACGTAAAGATCGAAGGCCAGCGCATCGCCGCCGCCGGAGCCGTCCACGTGGAAGCCGACCATGCACTGGTCGTTTTCCCTGCCGTCGTATTCAATGCGCAGGCTCTTTTGCCCACCGGATGCCGCGGAATTTGCCAGAGATACGACCGGCGATCCGTGACGCCCCGAAACCACATGCCGCGGCAGGCTTTCCATGTCGGCGATTACCTTCGCGGCCGGCTGCGCCGCTCCGGCCATGCCGGCATACAAGAGACCGCCCATGATCGTCAGACCAATTAATTTTGAGCGGCGCATTTCGTTTCCTCCGCCTCGCTTAAACTGAGGCCAATCCTTCCGGACGCAACAACCGGGACTGAATTTACGCCCGTCCGCCATACACCGTATCAAACACGTCATTCCCGGTAAATGGACAAATTTATCGAATTGAATGGATAATCATACGCCTGCCATACGGGTGGTTTATCCCCGGTCCGCATTGCCGCCATGCGCCCGCGGCACGCCGGGAGGCGGGGTTCCGCTTGACAATCACCATGCCCCGGACTATATATGCCCCATGGTTGCCTGGAAAGACGCATTTTTCTGAATATGCCGGCAAAGAAATATGAAGCGCAACGCGGCCATGAAAAACGGAGTGGAATCCGGCCGTAGCTGCCATATTAAATTCACGAAAATATCGCGGTTCTCGGAGGACATGGGAGTGCGCGTGCTGGCCTGCGGAATCAGGACGCGAGCCGAAGGACCGCTTTGCCGGCGCGGCCTGGAAAAATACCACAAACTGTTCCTGACCCTTGACGGTTCCGCCTGGGTCAGTGAAGGCGAAGGTTTACGCCGCAAACGCCTGGGCCGCTCTGACTGGACGCTGCTGAAGGCCGGGACCGCCCATGCCTACGAGGGGATTGAGCAGTGAACTTTTGCCTACGTGTTCTTCCAGGGCGCGCTCATTGATCGCCTCTTCGCCGTTCGGCGCTTCTTTCCCTGCGACAACCTGTATTTCCGACAGGCAACGCTCGACAGCGAACGGCAACTTCTGTGTTTTATCCAGGAGTCCCGGCGCCACACCGGCGTCTTGGGGGAAGTCGCAAGAAATGCATGGCTGACAGCGCTGGTTGCCTCGGTTTGCCGGAACTATTTGCGCAAGCGCTTCCCCGACAACCCGCTGGAACGCGCTCAGCAATATATCATGGACAACCTGGATAAACCGATCACCCTGGAGGACCTGGGCTGCAAGGCCGGAATGTCGCCGTCAACCTTCTCGCGCGTGTTCAGAAAATTCACCGGTTGCGCCCCGATCCAACTTGTCAATCGCCTGCGGATCGAACAGGCCCAGTTGTTGTTGCGCCAATATGCGCATGATATTCATATTACCGAGGTGGCAACCCGCACGGGATTCGCAGATCCTTATTACTTTTCCCGACTGTTTAAGCTTAAGACCGGATTGTGCCCGGCCCGCTATCGCGCAAAATTTCGCATCCGGCCCTGAAGCAGGGGCAGAATCTAACGGCGGGACAGTCAAGGCAAATCCATCCGGTTGGTCAAGGCGCTCGCGCAGTCATGCCGCATTCAACGCCTTCGAAGCTCTGGACGGCGCAGGCGTATTGGTTGCCAGCCTCAAACCAATGGCGGAACGCTGCACTGCCAGGCTCCGTGGTTAAATCAACCCGCAACAATCCGCCTTAACAACCGAACAACCGCCGACACCAAGGCCGCGCAACGGCCGGTTACCCGGTCTGCTGGGCATACAGCCGCGCATAGTAGCCGCCGCGTTCAAGCAATTCTTCCGGCGCGCCGATTTCCGTAATCCGGCCGTCCTGCAGCACGCATACCCGCTGGCAACGCTGAACCATGGAAACCCGTTGCGAGACGAGCACGGCGGTCTTGCCGCGCAGCACCCGCGTCAGTGTTTCCTGGATGCGGTATTCCGTCTCCGCGTCCAGGGCCGACGTGCAATCGTCAAGCAGCAGGATGTCCGGCCGGGTCAGCAGCGCGCGGGCCAGCGAAAGGCGCTGGCGCTGGCCGCCGGACAAGCTGGCGCCTTTTTCGCCCAGCAGGGTCTCGTACTGCACGGGCATGGAAACGATAAAGTCGTGAAATTCG
>JAXGSX010000021.1:0-21311 GCA_040775225.1 Kiritimatiellia bacterium
CGTTCGCTGTATTGCTTGACGAACAGGGCGGGATGTTCCGGAACCCAGAAGCCGCCGGGCGATACGCAGTTTACCCGCACATTGTGCGGCCCGAGCATGCTGGCGGCCCAGCGCGTAAAATTTATCATGCCGCCTTTCTCGTAGAAATAAATGGGCGACGGGTCGCGCCCCATGTCGGTGCCCTTGTAATTGCCTGATTCCACGCCCACCATGCCCATCATCGAACCAATATTGATGATCGAGCCGGAGCGCTGCCGTTGCATGTCTCCCGCGAACAGGCAAGTGATCAAGAACAGGGCGGAGGCGTTGATATGCAGGCTTTTATCATAGGCCTCCAACGGCTGGTCCCATCCCCTGGTCGCGCAGCGGGTGACGGCGTTGTTGACCAGCACGTCTATCCGGCCGGCGCGCCGCATGATTTCGGCATGCAAGGCGCGGATGGATGATTCGTCCGCCAGATCCAGGCCCAGGGCCGTGACATTGAATCCGCGGGCGCGCTCTTCCGCCGCCACTTTCTCCAACGCTTCCACGCCGCGGGCGGCTATGTAAGTTTCGGCTCCGGCTTCCGCCAGCGCGGCGGTCATCTGCCTTCCAAACTGGCCGGCGCCGCCGGTCAGCAGCGCCACTTTACCCTTGAGCGACAGGCTTTCCATTACATGCATGATGGTTCCTCCCGGATGACAGTGTTCAACGCCGCATTACACGGCGCGGCGGCGCGAAATGCATGGCTCCTTCATATTTCCGCCAGGTGCAAAAGCCGGCCGTTGTTTTCCCGGCTTTCGACGCCGCCGATAACGAGTTTCATCAGTTCCTCAGTCTCCGTGAAGGGGAAGGGATGCCGCCCCGTGCGCAGGAAGCCGATAAAGGCCTGCAACTGGGATTTGAAGGCGTAAAAGGTGTCGGCCGGCGCCACGGTGACATGGCCTTTGGCGCCGGCCAGGCGGAGAGCGCCGCCGTATTGCACATCCTTGATGCAGGCGATCACTATGTCCATGCCGCGCCGGTGAGTCATGTGCACGATATTGCGGTCGCGCGAACCGGTGTTGCGGATGGTTTCAAATCCCGGCCCGACGATAGCGTAGATTCCCTCCAGCGCATGGATGCCGTAGGTTTCCCAATACTTGGACATGGTGACGGAGACAAACCGCAGCGGCCCCAGTTCGTTGGTGGAAAGCCGGTACGGCATGAAACACTTGTCGTAACGCATGCAGCTGGACGACATGATGGGGCGTTTTTCATCGGCAATCCATCGCCGGAAAACGGCCAGGTCGGCGCGGTTGTCGCACAACGGCTTGTCAATAAACAAGGGCACGCCGGCTTCGACGAACGGCCGGGCCCGCGTCGCATGTTCGGATCCGATATCGGTGGCGATGATCACGGCATCCACCGCGCCGATCAAATCCTCCGGCGCGTCAACCACGTTGGAGATCAGGGAGCATCCGGCAACATGTTCGGCGTCACGCCGTCGGTCGCAATAAATGTGGGTCACCTGCGCGCCCCGGATGGGCAGGGTGTCCCCGGGCTCCTTGTTCAGATATTCCGGGATGCCGGGGTAAGGGCATTCGGCGGTCATGCGCGCCGCATCGTAACCGTTGAAAATGGCGCTCCAGGAATACGGATGGCCGTTGCCCTCCGTCATGCCGATTATGCCCAACCTGATCATGTTCGGGTCCTTAACCAGTCTCACGCATTCCTCCTCCCGGCGCTCCGCCTCGCGGCGCGGCGGCAACGGCGCCCCGGGTTGGTCCGGTCAAGCGCACCCGCGCCACAAACATGCCCGGCGCTGCCTTTGTTTCAAGCATACCACGGTTTGCCGGATAAAAGCGAATGTTTTTTATCCGGGTCCTGCATCCGGGATGGGGCCGGCATGCCGCAGCCCGCCGGCAGCGGGGCAGGGATGCGCGGCGGAAAATTCAGGGATTAAACATATCCCGCCATGGCGGGGCAAGCCGCGAAGGATTTAACCTTGATAGAATGCCGCTTTTACTCCAATATACCGGCTGGATCGGGATGGTTTGTCCGCCGTGAATCATGTTCAGCATTTGGAGGAAAAAGCATGCTGCCTATGCAACTGGACCGCCCCCTGGCGGTAATTGACCTGGAGACCACCGGCTTGAATCCGCGCGTGGACCGCATCGTGGAGATGGCCATGCTGAAACTGATGCCGGACGGCCGGCGCGAGGATCACGTGTTCCGGATCAATCCGGGCATTCCCATCCCGCCGGTTGTGACCGCGATCCACGGCATCACGGACGCGGATGTGGCCGGTCAACCTTCGTTTGCCGACCTGGCGCCGGAAATCTGGGAGTTGCTGGACGGCTGCGACCTGGCCGGATTCGGCATTGTGCGTTACGATGTCTTGATGCTGCGCGAGGAATTCGCCCGCTGCTCCATGACTTTCCAGGAAGCCGGCCGCCGCCTGCTGGACGCCCAGCGCATTTACCACAAAAAAGAACCGCGCGACTTGACCGCCGCGCTGGCTTTCTATTGCAACGAGCAGCACGTGGATGCTCATGGCGCCAAGGCTGATTGCGAGGCGGCGTTGAAAGTCCTGGCGGCGCAATTGCGGAAGTATGGCGATTTACCCCGGGATTTGGACGGCCTGGATGATTATTGCAGCATGCGCCAGCCCGACTGGGCGGATCAGACCGGGAAATTACGGTGGGCCAACGGCGAAATTGTAATTAATTTCGGAAAACAATGCCTGGGACAGAAACTGCGCGACCTGGCGCGGGACAATCAAAAATTTTTACACTGGCTGCTGAAAAGCGATTTTCCCTGCGACACCAAGCAGATTGTCGGCGAAGCGCTGGAAGGCAAATTCCCCGCGCCTCCGGCGGCCGCCGGCGCTGCGGCCGGTCCGGATTGAAACGCGGCGCAGATCAAATCGGATCAATCAGGTCAAGGATTTCCTGCTTGGGCGCATCCGGGTTGGATGGGGATGCCGGCGCGGAGCCATTCGATCCCCCGGCGGACGGAGTTTCCTTTTCCTTTTTAACGCCCGGATTGGTGTCCGTGTTGCCGCCCGTGTTGCCGCCGTTGCGGCGCGGCGGTCTGGCTCCCCGCCGGTTGTCCCGGCCTTCGCGGGTCTCGCGGCTGTCCAGCGCCTTTTTGAAGGTGTTGATGCGCATGCATGCGGCGCCCTGGGCGGCGGCCATACGTTCCAATTCCGCGTCGGCCGTAATCACCACGGCTTGCGCCGGGCCGTGGTCTTGCAGCAATTGCATTATGGTTTTACGGCAGGCGGCAGTGTTTTCCGCGTAATGCACCGCGACGTTTTTGTAATTGCCGCCTTCCGCCGCCTCGCGCAAAGGACGCCCGGTCAAAACGGCGGTAATATGCACCCCCTCCTGCGCGGCAAATTGGGCCAGGATTTTGAGGGCCTCGAAATTGTCGCGGGGAGTGGCGGGAGCGCCGTTTTTGGCGCCGGCATCGGCCAGTCTGCTGGCGTCGAAAACATATTGAAGGGATTCCGGTGAAAACTTGAAATCCGGTTGGGCGGCGGCGCCAAACCAGCGTGTAAAAATACCCATTGCGTCGAACTCCTTGTTTTGGCGCGGCGCCGGCACGGCCGGCGCGACTGAACGGCCGCTCAAACAGATGCCGCGCGGCTGAATCAAATCAATATTTATATCCGATTGCCCGCCGGTCCGCAAGCTCTTTTTGCTTTTACAGCGTGTCCGCGAAATGGCTGCGGAGCCGGCGGAAGAGCATGGCGCCGCTCCAGGCGATGACGGCGGCTTCCAGCCAGAAAACGGCCGCGGCCACGCCGACCCCCGGGGAAGCGGACAATGCCAGGCAGCGGCGATAGCCGTCCACTATGTAATACATGGGATTCAGCCGGGCGAGCATACCCGGCACTCCGCCGGGAATCATTTCCGGACTCCAGAACACCGGCGTCAGCCAGAAGCCGAATTGCAAAAGGATGTTGACCATGTGTCCGACATCCCGCGCCAGGGCGTGCAGCGCAGCGGTAATCCAAGCCAGCCCGGCCAGCAGCGCCAGCAAGCCGGCGGTGTAATACGGCAGCCAAAGCCAGTGCCAGGAAGGTTGAACCCCCTGCAGGAACAATACGGCTGCCGTCAAAGCCAGGAAAATCAGGTGCACGGCCAGGGCGGATAAAATTTTGACCGGCGGCAGCAGCATGACCGGGAAGCGCACTTTTTTAACCAGGAACGCGTATTCCTGCAGGGACAGCGTGGCGGCATTCAGCGCTTCGGCAAAAAAACTCCAGGCGGCCATGCCGGGTAAAATCCATACCAGTCCGGGGACGCCGCCGATGCGGCTCGTCCGCATCCCGTAACCGATGACCGCCCATAGGATCAGCGCCATCACCAGCGGTTGGATCACGCTCCAGACCAGGCCCAGCGCGGCGCCGGCATATCGCGCGTGCAGGTCATGCCATGCCAGTTGGCACAGGGTTTTCCACCACGGCACGGCAGGGACTGCCGCGCCGGCTGGCCGGGCTTTTGCGGTTGTAAGTGTTGGCATGGGATGTGTGAAAATCGGGCAGGCAATCCTGTCCGGGTATGGCCAAAAGCCGGCCGCGGGCCGGTTTTTGATTGCGCGTGCAGTGTATCAGAGGCTAGAATGGGTCGCAAGTCAAATGCCGGAGGAATGCATGCAGGTTGTCTTGTGCGGCGTTTTTTTGTGGCTGATAGCCGGCCTGGCCGCCTGGCGGCTTGCGCGCCGTTTGCCGCCTTGCGGACGCGGCCGCGCGGGCGCATGGGTCTGGGCATCCATGGTGGTGCTGGCGGCGGTTTTGATGTTCCGTCCGCATGAGGATATTTTTGGCGGCGAAGACCCGGGGGCCTATCTTAATTCCGGCGCGGCTTACGGACGGCAGGGGCGGTTTTTTTTCACAGACGACCTGCTGTCGCTGGTGCGGCCGGATTTGCGGCCGTTGTTTTATTTCGGCCATGCGGGCTACGGCCCCACCAAGGACGCCTGTCTGTGGGTATGCAATGAAGATCTGGCGCTGGTCGGACCGCATTTTCAGCCGGCTTATCCCTTGCTGATTGCCGCGGCCGTGCGCCTGGCAGGGACGCCGGATGCGGCGCTTTACGTCGTGCCGTTTTTTGCGATGCTGGCGGCTTTGGCCCTGGCCGTGCTTGCCGGACGGCTTTTGACACCCCGGCCCTGGTGCGGTCTGGCGGCGTTCTGGTTGTTTTTATTGAATCCCCTGACGGCATGGCATGGACGCGCCCCGCGTCCTGAAATCATTGCCGCCTGCATGTTGTTTGGCGGCCTGGCCATTTTAATGACTGCCGCGCCGCCGCGCCGGCGCGGCGCGGACATCTGGCTGGGCGGCGCCTGCCTGATGCTGGCGCCGTTTTTTCACGTCACCGCCTGGTATGCCGTTCTGCCGGCCTTGGCCCTGACAGTGATGTTGATAGGCGCCGGCCGGCGGGAGTGGCTGCCGGTGCTGCTGGCGGCGGCCCTGGCGCTCAACCTGCTGGATTACCAGGCGCGCCGGATAACGGATTATTACGGTCTGGGCCATATGATGTGGCGGATGCTGGGCGACCCCCGGGGCTGGCTGGCGGCCGCCGCCGCGGCGGGCGGATTGCTGGCCGCCGGCCGGACGGCCAAATGGGCGATGGCCCTCGCATGGGCGCCGCGGGCGCGGCGGGTCGCCGCCTGGCTGGCCGGCGCGGCCGGCGCAGGCTTGCCGCTGTATTACTACTTCCGGCGCGATGCGCTGGGAAGTCTGCCTTTCCTGGGCCGGCCCGTGGAGCATTTTTTGTATGTCACGGACTTCCAGGCGCTGGTCAATATGATTTCGCTCCCGTCAGCTTGCGCCGCGCTGGCCGGGTGGATGGTCTGGTGCGTTTGGCCGGCGTCCGGCCGCCTGCGCGGGCCTGCCGCCAGAAACCGCTGGACGCGGCTGGCGCTGGCGGCGGCCGCATGGCCGGGAATTGTATTGGCGGGGCGTATCAATGATTTCATGATGACCCGCTACCTGATGGTCGCGGCCATTCCCATGCTGGCGCTGTGTCTGGCGGCCCTGGCGGGCGCCGCCGGCGCGGCCGCCGGCCGATTATGGCGGGGTTGTGCCGGGCGCCGGCCGGTAGCGCCGGCGGCGGCGCTGATGGCGGCGGCGCTGCTGGCCGGCCTGGGATGCCGGCACCGCGCGCATCTGTTGGCTGTGACGGAATATCGCGGCTTGGCGGATTTCCTGCGGCCGTTTGCGGGAATTGTGCGCGCGGCGGAAGGCGCTTTGTTGGTTGAATATTCGCGCCTGGCGGCGCCCTTTGATCATTATTTCAATCTGCCGGTGCTGGGAATTGACAACGAGCGGCGCACGAGCTATGCCCGGATTGAAGAGGAGTTGGAACGTCTGATGCGCCAATTTCCAGATGTCCCGGTTTATTTTATCACGCCTTTTCATGCGCCGGTCAGCGACCGTTTCGTTTTCGCGCCCGTGCTGGAAGGCGTCTGGAATTACCGGCGGTTGCGCCAGGCAGGGCGCCGGTTGCCCGTGGATGTGCGGCGCAATGACATGACTCTGGCCATGTTTCGCATGCGTCTGGCGGACAAGGCGCCCGCCGGCTGCCGCGATTGGTCTGAACCATGCCTGATCCGGTTCGATGCCGGCAACATGGGCTTGCGGCAGTTCGCAAATCTCCGATCCGGCCGCTGGCGGATGCGGTGCGCGGGGTTGAACGATTTGCGCGCTGTTTGGCCGTCTGCCGGGCCGGGGGAGGAAATGCTGCTGCTGGACATGGGCGGTGGAACAGCGCCCGCGGGCCCCTGGCAGGTATGGCCGCTGGAAGAGGAGTGGCGCGTCTGGCGTATACCGTCCGCCGCGTATTCCGCATTCGCCGGCGCGGCGCCCAACCTGGACGCGATTGCCGGCTGCACTGCCTGGCGCGGGCCGCGGCGGCTGCGGGATTTGCTGGCAAACACGCCGGCGGAAATTCTGGTCCGGCGGGAAATGCCGCCCATGCAGGCGCGCTGGGCGCGCGGGAGGGCCGCCATGCTTTTGCCGCGGCCGCCCGCGCCGGCCGGGCGCCTGCTGGTATTGGCGCGAGCCCCCCCGCAAGCCGTGCATTTGAACCTGGAAGCGGAGGGCGCCAGCCTCTGGGATGGTATGCTGCCACCCATGGAATGGCAGTGGGTGGTTGCGCCGTTCAGCCGGCAAATATCCGAGCCGGAGTGGGTATGGGTGGAAATGCAGGCGCAACCGACCTGGGATTCCGGCGCTGCCGGTTTCCCGCCGGACCTGGGCGTATTGGTCGGCGCAGTTGCCGTATTGCCGTGAAGGCGCGGGCGAGTTTTTGCTGGCCAATTTCACGCCGATATGCCATATTTATCCGGCGAACGCGCACGGTTTACCGGCGCCGACGGAGGAATTGCAAATGGATCGCGGGTCATTGAGCAATAAAATAGCCGCCATCCTGTTGCGGCGCCAGGCCGTGGATGAGGAGGTTTTGAATAAGGCCCTGGAAACATCCCAGGCGGAAGACCGGCGTCTGGAGGAATATCTCCTTGCCAATCAGCTGGTTTCAGAAACCAACCTTACCCTGGCTATCGCCGAATACCTGGGCATGCGGCCGATCACCCTTGCGCATTTTATCCCGGACGTGCAGTTGCTGGAATTGATCCCGCCCGAACGGCTGAAAACCCTGCTGGCCGTCCCCGTAGCCAAAATCGGCCGGAACTTGACGGTGGCCCTGGGCGATCCCTTCAACATGGGCACCATCGAGGAGCTGCAGACCATCACCGACCTGGCCATCGTGCCGCTGGCGGCCGCGGAGAAGGAAGTCAAGGACCTGCTGCAGAAATTTCTGGAGCAGGCTTCGCCGAACCTGGAAGACATATTCAAAAACATGATGGACGGCGAGGATGTCGAAGTCGGGCATGAGAAAAAAGAGGATGTCAGCATTGATGAGATGCTGGAAAGCGCCGAGGGCGCGCCGGTAATCCGCATCGTCAATTCCATTTTGGTGGAGGCGTTGCGCCGGCGCGCAAGCGATATACACATCGAGCCGATGGAGCGCGCACTGCGCCTGCGTTACCGGGTGGACGGCGAGTTGTTTGAAGTGCCGAGCCCGCCCAAAAACCTGCAGTCGGCCATTACCTCCCGCATTAAAATCATGTCGGACATGAACATCGCCGAACGGCGCATCCCGCAGGATGGGCGCTTCAAAATCCGGGCCCTCGGCAAGGAGGTGGATTTGCGCGTCAATCTCCTGCCAATGATTCACGGCGAGAAAATCGTCATGCGCATCCTCGACCGCAGCAACCTGGCGCCCAGCCTGTCGGCCCTGGGATTGGACCAGAAGGCCTACGAGGCGCTGGTGTATGCCATCAACCAGCCGCATGGCATCATCCTGGTGACCGGGCCGACCGGCAGCGGCAAAACCACGACCTTATATTCCTGCCTGCAGGATTTGAACAAGCCGAATGTCAATATCGTCACCACCGAGGACCCGGTGGAATACCAATTGGCGGGGATCAACCAGGTGCAGATCAACGAGGAGGTCGGCCTGACCTTCGCCAATGCCTTGCGCGCCATCCTGCGCCAGGACCCCGACATCGTGATGGTGGGTGAAATCCGCGACCAGGAAACCGCGGCCATAGCCGTCAAGGCGGCTTTGACCGGGCACCTGGTGCTGAGTACCCTGCACACCAACGATGCCGCCGGCGCAATCACCCGCATGCGCGACATGGGTTTGGAAGCTTTTTTGCTGGCGTCTTCCGTGATCATGTCGCAAGCCCAGCGGTTGTACAAAAAATTGTGCGTGGCCTGCAAAAAACCGGCGGAAATTTCACCGGACTATCTCCGGATCAACAACCTTGATCCGGCCCTGCTGGAAGGGTCGCAGATTTTCGCGCCTCACGGATGTTCCAAGTGCGCCAACACCGGGTTCAAGGGCCGCGGTTCGCTGATGGAAGTCCTGATCGTGGACGATTCCATCCGCCAATTGATCCTGGCCAACGCCAATTCCGGGGCCTTGACCGAGCAGGCTGTGGCCAACGGCATGATGACCCTGCGGATGGTCGGACTGGATAAGGTTAAACAGGGGGCCTCCAGCCTGGAAGAAATTCTAAGCGTTACCGGCGGCGGCGGAGAATAAAACGGCGCCGGCGTCCGGCATGCCGGACAGCATCAGAAAGACGGAATATCATGGCTGTAATGAAAAACGAAGTCAGAAAAACGCGCGACGGCGCCGCCGGCTCCCGGAATCCCGGCCGGGCAGGCGGCGCTGCCGCGGGGCGAGATCGCAAACATCGCGCCGCCTCCACCCGGGTGCCGGGCGCCAAAAAAATCCGCAACAAGGAACTGCCGCCATTTTCGCGCCAGTTGTCCGCCATGCTGCTGGCGGGGATGCCCCTGATCCAGTCACTGGATGCGCTGGAGGACCAGACCATTGATAAAAACATGAAAATGGTGATTTTAGGGTTGAAAAATCATCTCCAGGGCGGCTCGTCATTTGCGGAATCGCTGGGACATTACCCGTCCGTGTTTGATCAATTGTACGTCAACATGATCCGCGCCGGCGAGTCGGGCGGCCAGTTGGGCGAAACCGCCGCCCGCCTGGCGTCGTTCCTGGAAGCCTCGGCCAAACTGGCGCGCAAGGTCAAATCCGCCATGAGTTACCCGGTGATTGTGCTCTGCATTGCCCTGGGCATCGCCACCGCCATGATTTTGTTCATTGTGCCGGTATTCGGGGAAATGTTCGCCGAGTTCGGCGCGGAATTGCCCGGCTTAACCCAGATGATGGTGGATTTAAGCGATGCCATGCGCAGTTACGGCATTTACCTGATCCTGGCGGTGGGGGCCGGCGTGTTTGCTTTCCGCAAGTGGGCCCGGACGCCCGCCGGCGCATACCAGTTGTCTGCCTTTGCTTTGCAATTTCCCGTGATCGGCGAATTAAACCGCAAGGTTGCCACCAGCCGCTTTGCCCGCACTTTCGCGCAGCTGCTCCGCAGCGGCGTGCCGATCCTCAGCGCCCTGGAAATTGTTTCCGGAGCCACGGGCAACAAGGTCTTCGAAAAAGTCGTGCTGCAGGCGCGGCACACCGTCGAGCAGGGCGATCCGCTTTCGTCGGCTTTGATCAAGCAGCGCTGTTTCCCCAAGCTGCTGGTCCACATGCTGGCCGCCGGGGAAAAAACCGGCAAGATTGACGAGATGATGCAGAATATCGCCGATTTCTACGATGACGAAGTGGAAGCCATGCTGGACAGCCTGACCGCCATGATCGAACCGCTGTTGATGATTTTCCTGGGGGTGGTAATCGGCGGGATTGTCATTTCCATGTTCCTGCCGATTTTCAAGATGGGCGAAATAGTCGGCATGTGAAGCATGAAGGAGCGGGGAAATGAGTTGCATTTTCGGTCCGGTGCCTTCCCGGCGCCTGGGACGTTCGCTGGGAATTGACCTGGCGCCTTACAAGACCTGCAATTACGATTGCGTTTATTGCCAGTTGGGCCGGACCGCCCGCCACTCGACCATCCGCCGGAGATGGCGGGCGGCGGCCGATATCCTGCGCGAATTGGAACCCCGTCTGGCCAGTGCGCCGGATTATATCACCCTGGGCGGCTCCGGCGAACCGACGCTGCACGCCGGATTGGGTGAATTGATCGCCGGCATCAAGCGCTTGACGGGTATTCCGGTGGCGGTGATCACGAACGGCTCCTTGCTCTGGCGGCCGGATGTCCGGAACGAACTGCAGGCGGCGGACTTGATCGCGCCTTCGCTGGATGCCGGCGATGCGGAAACTTTCCGCCGCATCAACCGCCCCGCGGACGGCACGGATTTCGAAACCATGGCCCGGGGGCTGGTTGACTTCCGCCGGAATTATCGCGGTCAATATTGGCTGGAAATCTTCCTGGTGCGGAACATCAACGACCATCCCGCCAGTCTGGCCGCCTTGCGCGCTTGGGCGGAGCGGATCGCTCCGGACCGCGTGCAACTCAATACCGTCGCGCGCCCGCCGGCGGAAGCCGGACTGGGGCCGGTGCCGCCGGCGCGCCTGGCGGAGATCGCCCTTGGTTTCCGCCCGCCCGCCGAGGTCATTGCGGAATATAATCCGCTGGCCGCCCCGGCCGCCGGCGCCGCGGATGGCGCTGAAATCATTGCCATGCTGCAAAGGCATCCCGGCACGGCGGAAGATGTGGCTGCCGGCCTGGGCCTGGCGATGCCGGATGCCGCGCGCATCCTGGAAGGAATGCGCCAGGCCGGCCGCCTGGCTGTGCGCGAATGCGGCGGGCGGCGGTTTTTCACCGCGCCGGATGGCGGCGGCCATGACTGATTACCGCGTGGTGCTGTTGAAAATCATGGCCATGTTTCTGGTCATGGCCGTCGGATGGTGGGCGCGCCGCCGGGCTTATATCAACGCCGCTGCGGCGCGCATCCTGAGCCGTCTGGTGGTGGATCTGGTGTTTCCCTGCCTGGTGCTGACGCAGATGCTGCGCACGGTGGACACCGAGGCTTTGCGCCAGGGGTGGTTTCTCCCCCTGTTAGGCGGCGGAGTCATGCTGACCGCCATGCTGGCCGGCTGGATGACGCTGCCGTGGTTTTGTCCCCGGCAGCGGCTGCCGACGGCGGTTTTTCTGGCCGGCTTGCCCAATTGGATTTTTCTGCCGCTGCCGATCGCGGAAGCTTTGTTCGGCGATGCCGGCGTGCGCGATGTTCTGCTGTTCAATGTGGGCGCGCAGCTTACCCTGTGGTCGCTGGGGGTCTGGACGCTGCAGGGCGCGGCGCCCAGCCGGCGGGCCTTGCGTAATCTTGCGCGGAATCCCGGGCTGATCGCCACGGCAGCCGGAATCGCCCTGGCGTTGTTCTGGCCGGCGGCGCGCAAGCTGGAAACGGCCGGCGCCATGGATGTCCCGCCCGGGCTGTTTGCCGCCGCGGCCGCGACGCAGGCCATGGGCATGCTGGGCAGCCTGACGATTCCGCTTTCACTGTTGCTTACCGGCGCGCAACTGGGCGCGCGTCCGGCGGAAGGCGCCGCCCCGCCTTTCAGGGAACTGGCGGCGGTGCTGGCAGTGCGGTTGGTCTGCGCGCCGTGCCTGGCCGTGGCGGGCGGCTGGCTGCTGGCGCGGGCGGGATTCCCGATTCCGGATGCCGCGCGCCAGACCTGCTATTTGATCGCCGCCATGCCGGTGGCGATCAGCGCCAGCATCATGGCCGAACGTTTTAACGGCGACCATCTTCTGAGCGCGCGGGCAATTTTCTGGTCAACCGTTTTAAGCATGCTGACCGTGCCGTCTTTTTACTGGATGGCGCGGCATTGGGGGTGGTAAATGCCCGAAGGGATGGGATGCTGGCTGGCGGCATTGACGGCCGGTCTGTTGGCGGGATTGGCCAAAACCGGCGTGCCGGGCATGGGCGTGCTGGCGGTGGCGTTGCTGGCGGAAATTCTGCCCGCCCGCATGGCGGTGGGCGCGCTGCTGCCGCTGCTGATCACGGGGGATTTGTTTGCGCTGGGCTATTACCGCCGCAACGCGGACTG
Source organism: Kiritimatiellia bacterium (assembly GCA_040775225.1). GTDB lineage: Bacteria > Verrucomicrobiota > Kiritimatiellia > JAAZAB01 > JAAZAB01 > JAXGPF01. Next base: position 12,465 of record JAXGSX010000021.1, read on the forward strand.
GCCGCGTTTGTGGGCGTTGTTTCCCTGCGTGGCATTGGGCATTGCCGCCGGGTATGTTTTCCTGCGCGCGGTCAACGATGCGCAATTGAAGTTGCTGCTCGGAATCCTGATCCTGGGATTGACGGCGATGGAGTGGGGGCGCCAAAGTTTGGGCTGGAACAATTTTTCCCGCCGCCCCTGGTTTACCTTCGGGATGGGCGCGCTGGCGGGCTTTGCCACTACCGTTGGAAATGTCGCCGGCCCCATCATGAATATTTACCTGTTGAGCCGCGGCTTCGACAAGTTGCGGTTCATGGGCACGGCAGCCTGGTATTTTTTTATTTTCAACTGCTTGAAAGTTCCGCTATATTTGCAACTGGGCATGATTGACCGCCGCACGTTGAGCTTTGCGCTGGCTTGCGCGCCGGCGGTGGCGGCGGGTGCCCTGGCGGGGCGGGCGGTGTTGACCCGCCTTTCGCCGGTGTTGTTCCGGCGTATGATCCTGGCGCTGGCGCTGGCGGCGGCCTTGCGCCTGATCTTGAGTTAACACTGGTCCGGGGCGAGGTTTTGACAATGACCAACTACATAGCGGCTGATGCCGGGGGGGAAACGCCGGGCGGCGCTGCAATTGCGCCGGTTTTTCTGCTGGCGCGGGGATTTGCCGCGGTGGCCTGGGGCGTTCTGGCAACCGCGGCGCTGCACGGTACCCGCGTTTTTTTCTCTTTGGACGTTCTGCACCTTCAGTTGCCGGCTTATCTCGTGGGCACGCTGCTGACGGGATGGGGCCTGTTATGCCTGTATGAATACCTGGAATTGTCGGGCGGCGATCTGCGTGCGGTACGCGCGGCGGGATTGATGCTGGCGGCGCAATTGTACATGGCGCCCTTTGCGGTCTGGCACAAAGCGCGTCCAATGGAACCATTTATCCTGGGCAACTACACGGCCCTGACGGTGGCCCTGCTGATGACGATGATGTTGTTGAACCTGATGGCCGCCCAGTTGCTGCAACGCCTGGATTGCGCCGCTGCCGGCCGCTGGGCGTCGGCGCAAGCCGGCGCCATTCTGTTTTACGGCGTAGTCGTGCTGGCGCTGATCGGCCAGGCCGCCGCCTTTGAGCCGGCCCGCAGCTGGCCGGACATGCCGGCAATCAATCGCACGTGGGGCGCATGGGGCATATCGGCCGCGGCGCTGGGAACCATGCTGGTTTGCCGGCATGGCCGCGCTAAAGCGCTGGCCAGGATTGCCGGGTTTGATCCGGACGATGATATCCCGGCGGCAGCCGCGGGGGAGGATGCATGATTCCCGGGGTATTTCGACAGTTTTCCGGCGCGGCGCTATACACCGTCAAGGTGGCGGCCCGCCGTCCCTTATGCCTCCTGCTGGCAATGTTGACGCTGGCATTGATGCTGTTGCTGCCTTCCATCGTGGCGTTTAACCTGGGCGAGGAAAATCGTTTGACGCGCGACGGCGCCCTGGCGCTGTTTGCCGTCAGCGGGGCGTTCCTGGCCCTGGCCGCACCGGCGGCCGCGGCTTATGAACCGGCTTCCGCGGGAGTGCTGGCGTTGAACATCTGCACGCCTGCCGGGCGGGCAGTCCTGTTGTTCGGCCGTTATGCCGGGTTGGCGGCCTTGATGGTCTGGCACGGCTTGATGGCCATGGCGGGCGTTTTGCTCGCCGAACGCATCGCCCTGCCGGCCCCGCGGTTCGACGCCGCCATCCTGTTGCTGGTTGCCGCCGCCGCGGCGGGCGCGGCCGCCTGCGCCGCCTGGCTGAATTTCCGCGGCCGGGCGTCATTCGCCGGGGCGGCGCTGGCGGCGCTGCTTCCCGCCATGCTGCTGGCGCTGGCGGTTGCCGGATGCCTCCACCCCGCCGGCGGCTGGTGCCGGTTTGGCCGCTTCCTGGATTGGCGCCTGCTGCCGGCCGGCGGGTTGATTACGCTGGCTTTGCTGGTCATGGCGGCATTGGCGTTGCTGTTGACTGTGCGCTGGCCTTTGCACTTGGCCGCCGCGGCGTACATGGGCGTGCTGGCCGCAGGCTCCCTGGCGGATTTTCTGGCGCAGCGCGCCCCGGACGGGTCCGGGCTGTCCGCGTTGGCGCGCGTTTTGCCGGCATGGCAGGATTTCTGGGCGGTGGAAGCGCTGGCCGGCGGCGGCCGGCTTGACGGCGCATATTGCGCGGCGGCGGCGGTGTACGCCGGGCTGTATATCGCGGCCCTATTGTGCGGCGCGCTATGCCTGTTCTGGCGCTGGGAGCCGCGCTGAACCGCCGGCGCGCAGGGACCGGCCATGCGGCATCTGACCGGGCAAATGCCTCCGCTTTTTGCTTGACCGCGCATGGCGGAAAAGGCAAAATGGCCGGTTATGAATGCAAATCCTGACGATCAACCGCGGGTGGCGATGGACGCGCTGGTTTCACTGTGTAAACGGCGCGGTTTTATTTTCCAGGGTTCGGAAATCTACGAAGGGCTGAACGGTTTCTGGGATTACGGGCCGCTGGGTTGCGAGCTGAAGCGCAATATCCGCGAAGCCTGGTGGCGCGATATTGTGCAGATGCGCGAGGATGTCGTCGGACTGGATTGCGCCATTATCATGAACCCGCGGGTGTGGGAGGCTTCCGGTCATGCCGCCGGTTTTGTGGACCCGATGGTGGATTGCCGCGACTGCCGCAAGCGTTTCCGGGCCGACATGCTCTGCGAGGAACAGGGCGCGCAGTTGATTAAAACCGACGCCGGTTACGCCTTGCCGGCGGGCATGCGCTGCCCCGCCTGCAAATCCGCCGAATTGACCCAACCTCGCGCGTTTAACCTGATGTTCAAGACTTTCATCGGGCCGCTGGAGGAAGAATCGTCGGCAACCTATTTGCGGCCGGAAACGGCCCAGGGACTTTTTGTCCAGTTCCAGAACGTGCTGGCGGTTTCGCGCCAGAAAGTCCCATTCGGCATAGCCCAGACCGGCAAGGCCTTCCGCAACGAAATCAATCCGCGCAATTTCACCTTCCGCTCGCGCGAATTCGAACAAATGGAACTGGAATATTTCATCAAGCCCGGAACGGACCGGGAGTGGCATGATTACTGGGTGGCGCGCCGCCTGGAATGGTACCAGCGGATCGGGCTGCCGGCAGGGCGGCTGCGCCAGTACGCATATGCCCCCGGCGAATTGGCCCACTATGCCAGCGCCTGTGTGGATATCATGTATGCTTTCCCCTTCGGGGCGCAGGAATTGGAAGGCATCGCCGCCCGCGGCGATTACGATCTCCGCCGGCATCAGGAATACAGCGGCAAATCCATGGAGTACTTCGACCAGGAAACCAAGGAGAAGTACATTCCCCACGTCGTGGAGCCTTCCGCGGGCGTTGACCGCATAGCGCTGGCGGCGCTCTGCGAGGCTTACGCCGAGGAATGGGTTCCGGCCGGCGGCGCGGGCGGACCGCAGCCGGCGGCGACCGGCCGGCCGCCGCCCGCCGGCCATGAATTGCGGACGGTCATGCGTTTTGCCCCGGTTCTGGCCCCGATCAAGGCGGCGGTTTTCCCGCTCGTCAAGAACAAACCGGAACTGGTCGGCAAGGCCCGCGAGGTGTTCGATATGCTGCGCGGTTCCTGGCCGTGTTTCTGGGATCAAACCGGCGCCATCGGCCGCCGTTACCGCCGCCAGGATGAAATCGGCACGCCCTACGGCGTGACGGTGGATTTCGATACGCTGGCGGACAACACCGTTACCCTGCGCGACCGCGACACCATGCGCCAGCTCCGCGTGCCGGTTGCCGAGTTGCCGGCGCGCATTGCCGCGGGCCTGGCCGGCGCCGCTGTTTTTAACCAATAAAGACGCTTACGAAAGCCAGGGGCTGAAAGCCGCGTTAGATATTGCCTGAATTTCGGGCGAATCTTGTCGTCAAATGGATTTAAAGCGATCACAACCCAAGCATGGTTGTCAGAAGCGCCAATATTCAACCGTCAACCGCAAACGCAAAGGAAAGCAAGATGATCAAGATCGCCATTATCGGAATTGACACCAGCCACAGCGTGGCCTATCCCTCGGTAATGCAGGGGCCGGGCCGGCGCATCGCCGGCATGCGGGCGACCTCCTGTTTGAGTTTCATGACGCCGTTCACCAACCGCCAGATCATGGAAGAACGCAGCCGGCAACTGGGAGCTTTGGGCGTCAAGGTTACCGAAAACATGGACGAAGCCCTGGCAGGTTGCGACGCCATCATGCTGGAAATCAATGACGGCAGCTACCACCTGGAGTATTTCCGCAAAGTGGCCGGATTGGGCAAGCCGGTTTTTCTGGATAAACCGATGGCCTGCAGTCTGGCGGATGGCCGCGCCATTTTGCGTCTGGCGGAAAAACACTCCACGCGGGTCTGGTCCGGTTCGTCCATTCCCTTCCTGCCGGATATCGCCCGCGCCCGCGCGGCGCTTACGGAAATCCGCCTGGCCCATCTTTTCGGGCCGCTGGGCATGGCGCCCTCCGGCGACTCGCTGATCTGGTACGGCGTGCACGTGGTTGAAACCATGCAGCGTTTGATGGGCCCGGGTCCCCGCGCCGTGCAGGCCCTGGAAACCCCCAACGGCATTGTGGCCGCGGTGGATTACGGCCAGGAGCGGCAGGGATTGCTGGAAATTGTGAAGAAATGCGGCAGTTACGGCGGCCGGGTGCAGGGCGGATTCAAGGGCGAAACCAGGGTGCATCAATTTGTGTGCGACACCAGCCGGAGCACAGAGGAAATCAGGCGCGTCATGAAGTCTTTTTTCAGAGGCGGCCCCGCTCCCGTGGATTTGAAGACTTCCTTGGAAGGCCTGGCCATCATGGCTGCCGCCCGTCGTTCGATTGAAACCGGCCGCGCGGTTACCGTGGCGGCCGGCCGCTGATTATGCATCTGAAAGACTTACTGGAACAGGTGGCGCAGGGGCGGTTGACGGCGGCGGCGGCCCTGGAGCGCCTGGAACAAGGCGCCGGGGAAGATCTGGGGTTCGCCCAGGTGGACCTGGACCGCTGGCGCCGTTGCCGCATCCCCGAAGTGGTGTACTGCCCCGGCAAAACCGGCGCACAGATTGCAGCGGTCATGCGGGCGCTGCACGCTGCCGGACAGCCGGCGCTGGCGACCCGCGCTACGGCGGAGCAGTTTGCCGAAACGCGCCGGCATTTGCCGGATGCCGTGTTTCACGAGGCGGCGCGCGCGATTTCCATGACGCACGCGAATGCTCCCGCGCCTTCCGGATGCGTCGCGGTGGTCTGCGCCGGCACGGTTGACATTCCCGTCGCGGAAGAAGCTGCCGTGACCGCGGAATGGATGGGAGCGCGCGTGGAGCGCGCATATGACGTCGGTGTAGCGGGCTTGCACCGCCTGCTGCGGCGGCTGGAAACATTGCGCCGGGCCCGGGCCCTGGTGGCGGTGGCGGGAATGGAAGGCGCCCTGCCGTCGGTTGTCGCCGGGCTGGTGTCCTGTCCCGTCGTTGCCGTGCCGACCAGCGCCGGGTATGGCGCGGGGTTGCGGGGAATGGCCGCGCTGATGGCTATGCTGAATTCCTGCGTCCCGGGCGTGACGGTGGTGAATATTGACAATGGTTTCGGCGCCGGCGTGGCCGCCGGCATGATTAACCGGGGTGGGGTGTGAATATTCTGGAGTTTCAGAGCGTGGGCGGAGCCAGCGGCGACATGATCCTGGCCGCCTTGATTGATCTGGGCGTCAGCCGCGATGAATTGCAAAAGCGCCTGGAAAGCCTGGATATCGGGCGCTTTGCGGTGGAAGCCGTAGCCGGCGTTTTCGGCGGTTTGCAGGGAGTCCGGGTGCGCGTGCGGACAGGGGATGCCGTTCCGGGCGACGCCCCGCTGATCCCCGCGCATGATGCCGCCGCGCCGGCCGCGGGCCAGCCCGGCACACGCGGGCATAATCATGCCGGCGCGCATCAGCCGGACCGCGGACATGCGCATGGCCATGCGCATCATTCCATTTCCGGCCGCGGGCATGCCGGCGCCCATCATGCTCCCCATCGGGGGCTGGCGGAAATCCGCCGTATCATCGCCGCGGCCGATTTGCCCCCGGCGGCGCGGGAGATGAGCCTGCGCGTTTTTGAAAACCTGGCCCGGGCGGAATCCCGCATCCACGGCGTTACCCCCGATGAAATTCATTTTCATGAAGTCGGCGCGGTGGATTCCATTGTGGATATAGTCGGAGCCTGTCTGGCGCGCGACATGCTGGGCGTGGAGGCCGTCGCCGTCGGCCCGCTGCCGCTGGGGTGCGGGACCATTCAATGCGCCCACGGCCTGCTGCCTTCGCCCGCGCCGGCCACCGTGGAGTTGTTGCGGGGGTTCACCACCATTGCCACCGACGAACCGTTTGAATTGGTCACGCCCACCGGCGCGGCCTTGCTGACGGCCTGGCGCACGCTGGATCGTCCGCCGGACGGCCGTATTCGGCGGGCGGGTTACGGCTTCGGCCATACGCAACTGCGTGGACGTCCGAACCTTTTGCGCGCCCTGCTGCGCGACGACTGCAGCGGGTGCGCCTCCGGCGCGGCTGATGCCGCGGGCGAATGCCTGGAACTGGCATGCAACCTCGATGACGCATCGCCCGAACTGGTGGGAGCGCTGGCCGGGCGGATCATGGAACAAGGGGCCCTGGATGTTTATGTCACGCCGGTGCAGATGAAAAAACAGCGGCCGGGAGTTTTGGTGACGGTCTTGTGCCGCCCGGAACAACGCCCGGAAATCCTGGAAACAATTTTCAGGGAGAGCACCACCTTCGGCGTTCGGGAACACCTCGTGCAGCGCACCCTGCTGGGGCGACGGCACGCCGAAGTCCTTACGCCTTACGGCCCGGTGCGCGTCAAAATCGGCGACTGGCGCGGCCGGGATATCAAGGCTTCGCCGGAGTACGAGGATTGCCGCGCTTTGGCAGAACGCCGGCATGTGCCGTTGCCCGCCGTGTATGCCGCGGCTTTGGGCGCGGCGGGCGGTTTTTTCCAGCCGGCGGGCATTCCGAATCCCCCGGCCAAACCGCCGGTTCCGCCGGCCCGAGGTTAACCGCTCGCGGCCGGCGCAAGCAATCACCGGATTACGCCGGAAAGGTTTTATGGTCTTGCCTTAATTTCCGGCATGTATCCACCGCCATGCGATTCCTGCTTTACAACCTGCGTTACGGCACCGGCAGCGGCGGGCCATTGCATCTGCCCTGGAGCGGTTACCTCGGCCGCACCGGCGTCAATATGGCCAATATCATCAATTTTATCCGCGACCAGGAGCCGGATGTGGTCGGGCTGTTGGAAGTGGATGCCGGATCGTATCGTTCGCGCCGCCTGAACCAGGCGGCGGTCATGGCCGAAGCATTGGGGCATTACCACGTTTACCAATCCAAGTACGCCCACGCCTCATGGGTCCGGCGCGTGCCATTGATGCGCCAACAGGTAAACGCCTTTTTAAGCAACCGCGCGATCCACCGCCAGAAGTTCCATTATTTCACGAAGGGCGTCAAGCGTCTGGTCATTGAATTGGAATTGGAGCAATTCGTGGTTTTCCTGGTGCATCTCTCGCTGCGCTTCCGCACCCGCCATTTCCAGTTGAGCGATTTGTATACGCTTGTCCGCCAAACCGATAAACCCTGCATCGTCGCCGGCGATTTCAACGCCTTCTGGGGCGACCGCGAAATCCGGCTGTTTATGGCGGCCAGCGGACTGGCTAGCGTTTTTCCCTTCGGCCAGCCTTCATTTCCAAGTTGGGCGCCGCGCCGACAACTGGATTTTATCCTGCACAGCCAGGAAATCGTCATTACCGATTTCAGTATTCCCCGCGTGCTTTATTCCGACCATCTGCCGCTGATTTGCAATTTCAAAATCAGCCGGCAATAATTCACAACCGCCATTGCCATTCCCCTTGACTGCCTGTATCTGTTTCTCGCCGCAAAAGAGACAAAATGTCCTTTTAATTCCGGCGTGTTTTTGGTTGCAAGGCGACAAAATGACTCTTAATGGTTTGCTTTCATGTTGTGTAAAATAATGATAGTAAAGGAATTAAGTTTGTTTTAATTTTCTTGGCATGATTAATGCTGAAATAATGATCAAAATATGGGAGATGGTCTCCCATGACAATATAGGAGGGTGCAAGTTATGTTATTCAATACTGTTTATGGGTTGGATCCGTTCAGTGATGTCAGGCGTTTACAGCGGGAGATGAATCGTTTGTTTGAAGGTTACGCGGTTGAAGCTGATGAATTTCCGGCTGTAAATGTATGGAGCGGCCAGGATGAACTGGTGGTTACGGCTGAGATTCCAGGGGTGGATCCCAAGGATCTGAGCATTAACGTCAATCAGGATGTTCTGACGATTGAAGGCAAGCGCCAGGCAGAAGATTTGCAGGATGGAGTTGTCTGCCACCGCTGCGAACGCAGCCAGGGCAACTTCATGCGCAGCCTGCGTTTGCCGTTTGAGGTGAATGCGGCCGGCGTTAAAGCCAGGCAGAAACTGGGGGTTTTGACCATTCGCCTGCCCAGGGCTGAAGCCGCGAAACCCAAAAAAATCGCGATCACCGCGGAATAATCTAACATAGGATGGTGTTGATCATGAATGAAAACAAGAACAAGAATCTTCCGGCGGAGCAACCCGAACGGAAAACGGAGATGACGCGCGACCTGCCGGTTTTTACGCCCGCAGCCGATATCTTCGAAAAAGATGACGCCTTGCTGGTGGTCTGCGACATGCCCGGGGTGCCTGAAAGCGACGTTGACATTGATCTGAAGGATGACGTGTTAACGATCACCGGGCGGCAGTCTGACCAGACGCCGGAGCAGGGCCAGTTGGCATACCGCGGTTATGCCACGGGCATTTACCGCAGGGCGTTTACCTTGGCTACGGATATTGACCGCGAAAAAATAAAG
>JAXGSX010000022.1:0-21009 GCA_040775225.1 Kiritimatiellia bacterium
AGCGGCGCGGCGGCACCTGCAGCTTGACGTAATAATGCATCTGGCCGGGGAAAATCAGCAGGGCGGTATTGTCGCGCAGAGAAATTAAATGCTGGTTCAGCGACACCCAACCGCGTCCTTCCATCGCCAGGATCAGCACATGGCGGGAGAGATGCATTTTCGGCTCGTGGTAAAATGGCGCCGCGCCCCGCGGGCGCGGGAAAATGTTGATGCCGGTGGGCAGGCTCAACTCCGGCAAGGCCACGCCCCCGTGGTAGTTGTCCGGGTCGGGTATGCGCCCGATTATCTTGGCGATGCGTTTTTTTATATTTGACGACATGCTCGTGCAAGAATATTCCAGGCGGCTTGAACACGCAAGCCGGAAATACGACGGCGACGCCCAAGCTGGCCGCCGGCATTTGGTTCCGGACGTTCAGTTAAATATACAGGATAATTTGCTATTTGCATTTTGGCTGAAATTTGCGATTATTTTCAGGAAATCTTTGACATTTTGTTTGTTTGTTGAAAATTATGAAACTAAACGTGAATGCGGCGCCGGCATACAATTGGGTAAAACGCTGCCCGCGCCGGCTGATGGCGGGCTTGCATGTGCCGGATTATGACCAGGCGCCGGAATACGCCCGGCTGGTGGAGCAGGGGAAGGCGCCGCGGATATTCTCCGAATTCAACGCCCGGACCTGGGCGCGGGCGCTGAAAAAGGCCGGCGTGCAGGCGTTTTATTTTTACAACAAGTGCCACCGGGGCAACGCCTATTATCCGTCCCGGGCGCCCGGCGCGCATGTCCACAGCCTCGTTGCGGAAAAGGGCGATATCTTCGGCCAGTTGTGCGAAGCCTGCCTGGCGGAAGAGATTGTGCCGCTGGCGGTGTACGAATTTTCCGATTTGCGTGTGCCCTATGACCATTCGGATTGGTGCCATAAAAGGCAGCTGGCGCCCGAGGAAATCCAACGCCACCTGGATGATCCCCTGACCAAACGCCGGGTGGATTACACGGACGGACAGCAGGGCATGCTGGTCACCGGCGCCTGCCTGAACGGGCCTTACGGCGACTATGCCATCGCGCAGGCGCGGGAGACGGTCCAAAATTATCCGGTGCAGGGTTACTACGTGGATTTCCTGGGCTTGTTCACTTTCGGCAACTGGATTTGCCCGTATTGCGCGCCGCGGTTCAAGGCCGACCTGGGATTTGAATTCGCGGGCATTGACAAGATGACCCGGCGCCAGAAGATGGATTACATCCATTGGCACTATGCCCAGAATGCCGCTTATATCCAAAGAATGCGGCGCGCCATCGAGGAGCTTCGGCCGGGACTGCCGTTTGTCCACAATTTCCATGGCGGCTACGCGCAGACCGGGTTGCAGACCTGGGAAATGGCGCATAAACTGACCAGTTTCGCCACCGGCGACTTGTTCACCATGCGCGCCGGGCAACTGCAGGTTGACTGGAAACTGCGCGGTTATGCCGCCGCCAGCCAAATGCGTCCGGCGGAAGCGCTGCTGGACAGCCTCGTGGCGGTGGGGAACGAGTTTCACACGACCAAGGCGCTGGATTCGTACCGCGCCGAATTATGGACCGCGCGGGCGCAGAATGTGGCCTGTACGGCCTCGTTCATGCCGGCGATCGCCGGCCGGCACGACCCCCATGCGCTTGCCCTGGTGCGGAAGGTATTTACGGAACAGGCTGGGTATGAAACATGGATGGAAGACATGCAGCCGGAATATGACGTGGGAATCCTGCGCAGCGGGCAAACCCTGGAGTTCACCGATGATGCCGACAGCCGCAAGCGCGGCGGCATCGGTGAATCGCAGGGCGGCTGCCGGCATGAGCCGGAGTTTCAGGGTTGGTGCCAGGCGCTGATTCAGGGCCATTTCTTGTGGGATGTGGTGCATGACCACCTGGTGACGGAGGATTATCTCCGGCGCTATAAAGTCCTGATCCTCCCGCACGCGGCCGCCCTGAGCCGTAAGCAATGCGCGGCGATCCGGGCGTTTGTACGGACGGGCGGGCGGATCATCGCCACCGGCGAAACTTCGTTGTGCGATGAAGCCGGCGATGCTTTGCCGGATTTTGCCTTGCGCGACATCCTGGGCGTGAAGCGCCGTGGGCCATGGCAGGCCGGATACGACCGGCTGGATTTGCGCGACCGGCTGCTGCGCCCCCGTGAGCCATGGGTCACCCCCGTCTTGACTTACACCATGGGGCAGGCGGATGTGCGCGCCGCGCGCGGCGCGCGCGTGCTGGGGGAAATCATGTCGTCCCGCGCCGTGCCGATGGTGACGGCTTTGACTCCTACCGGCGCGCCCGGGTTGATCCTGCACCGCCATGCCCGCGGCCGGTCGTTGTTCTTTGCCGGGTTGCCCGGGATGCAATACCGGACATTCGGCGTGGATACCACGCGCCGGGCAATGGCGGGCGCAGTCCGGCTGCTGCTGGACCGGGAGGCGCCGGTGGAAGTGGACGCCCCCGGCAGCGTGGAACTGTATGCGCACCGGCAACCCGGCCGGAACCGCCTGGTGGTCAACCTTGTGAACTGGATTCAGGGTTGCTCGCGCACGGCCGGGTCGCTCAGTTCCACCAGCCTGGGCGATGACCGCAGCAAGCACCTGCGCTTTGATGAAATCGCGCGGATGCCGCCCGCCGGTGAGGTCGTTTTGCGTTTCCGCGCGCGGCGCGGGCAATCCATCCGGCGCGTTTATCTGGCCCCGGAACGCTCGCCTTTGCGGATGCAACGCGCCGACCGGGATGTCCTGGTGAGCGTGCCGTCCTTCGATGTGCATGCGATGGTGGTGGCGGAATATTAACCGCTTGCCCAAAAATCTAACCTGATAAATTGTCCGGATGAACCGGAACGGCTCAGCCCAGCGAGGTGAACCGGTCAACGCCGCCGCCGCCCGCGCGGCCTGCCAGTTGATCGAGGTTGGTCAAAACCTTGCGGTAAGCCGCGGCTATCTGGTCCACCATTGCCGGGTCGAATACGACAAAACGCGGCACGCTGATCAGGCGGTGGTTTATCCGTTCGGCAACCGGGCAATCTCCCGGTCCCTGCCGGACATCGCGGTCGGCGAATGCCAGCCGGGTCGGTTTGCCGTCGCCGTAAACGTCGCATTCGTTCCAGAACGGATGCAGGTGATGGCAGGCATAGCCGCCGGCGGAGCATGACACGCCCTCGGCGCGCACGGCCTCGGCGATCACGGTGTTCGGAACGCGGTTGATGATTTCGTCGCCCATGATGAACCGCTGGCAGTACGAAGAACTGATCGTGACATCCGGATCGCGCAGCGGAAAGTTGCAGTCCACCCCGGGGATATCCGCGCATTGCCGGAAGAGCCGTTCCAGGGACTGCACGCCCGGCGCGCGATCCTGGTCGTAATATTTCAGCCTGATCCGCGCCATGGCGCTCGTCATCTGGTGCATGCGGTACTTGAAACCGCCGACCGGCAGCCCGGCAAACCGCAGCCAGGCCGGGTCCTGCACGCAGGTTTTGATACGTTCGTAATGCCCGAACATGACCGCCCGCTCGTAAATCGCGCGGTCGTCGGTGTTCAGCACCCCGCCTTCGCCCGCCGCCAGCGGCTTGCCGGTCATGATCGAAGCCGCGCCGACATGGCCGATGGAGCCGACCTTGCGGCCGCGCCAGGTGGCGCCATGCGCATGCGAGTAATCCTCGATGATTTTCAAGTTGTGGCGTTCCGCCAGCCGCATGAAGGCGTCCATCTCGGCCGGGTAGCCGTAAATATGGGGCACGACGATGGCCCGGGTGCGCGGCGTGATCCGGCGCTCGGCGTCGCGCGGGTCCAGACACAGGGTATGCGGATCAATGTCGCCGAAGATGACGGTGGCGCCCAGATTGGTCAGCGCCACATGGCTGGCCCAGTAAGTCCAGGTGGTGGAAATGACTTCATCGCCCCGGCGCAGTCCGGCGCCGAACATGGCGCAATGCAGCGCCGCCGTGCCGTTGTTGCAGGCCAGGGCGTATTTGGCGCCCTGCCATTGGGCGTATTCCTGTTCGAATTGCGCGGTGATGTCGGTGCCGGACATTTTCCGTCCCCGTAAAACATCCAGCACCGCCGCTTCGTCTTCCGGGTTGATCACCGGCCACTGTTCCCTGGGCCAGGTCCGTTTAATGGCCGGTTCGCCGCCGTTAATCGCCAGTTTCGCTTTCAATCCATCTCCTTGATTTACCGTATTTGCAATAACATGCCGGACACGATGTGTTCATAACAGCCCATGTCAACTGTCCGGGAAAACCGGTCCAGGCGCGGGCGTCCATCCAGGTCCATGCCATCCGGCATCCAGGCCGGCTGCAGGGCGCCGGCATTGATGCAGGGCGCCCCGGTTTGCAGGCGGTAATTGCCGGCATTGGTGTCAACGAATAGCGGGTCGGCCTCGATATTGCCCGGGCCGGTCAAGCCGTTGGTCGGCCAGGTGCAACTGTAGGCGACAACCGCGCCGTCCGACACGGTGTAATTTACTTCGGTTTCGCCGGCAAAATTGTAGCGGCAAATGACATTAGTGACGGTGACCGGGCCTTCGGTCAGGTTGGTCCCGTCCATCCATAATCCGCCGATTGTGGCGGCTTGGTTGCCGGCTACGGTGCAATTTTGCATGATGGCGCCATAGCGCAGGCGGGCGCCGCCGCAATTGCCGTCGGCGATGTTGCCGGCAATCAGGGTGTTGCGGATAATCGTCGGGAAATTCGTGCAGGGATTCATATTGCGAAAACCGCCTTCGCTGGCCGCCTGGTTGCCGCGGAGAATGCACCGGTCCATCAAAATCCCGCCGGTGCCGACAAACACGCCGCCGCCTGAGCCTTCCGTCAGGTTGGTTTCGATAATGCAGCCGATGATCATGTTCGTGACGACCCAACTGGAGGAACCGGGCGCCAGGTTGACCCCGCCGCCGCGATAATCCGCGGTATTACCGCGGATCGTGGAGTTGGAAATGCAGGAGGATTGGCCGTTGGCGGTCTGGCTGACAAACACTCCGCCGCCGTTTCGGGCGCAGTAGTTGTCCTCAATCTGGCAGTCTTCGACCCAGGTATTGCAATTGCGCAGGGCCAGGCCGCCGCCGCCCTGAACATCGTTAACCCCGGTGGCATGGTTGTTCCGGACGACGGTATTGCGGATAACGGATTGCTCGGTGGCAAAGATTCCGCCGCCCATGTTGGTGGTGAAATTGTTTTCAACGATGCAATCATCAACCAGCACATTGTCGCGGCTGGCGATTCCGCCGCCGCCGGTGTATAGCGATGCCGACGCCAGAATTACATTCGTCCGCACCAGGCAGCCGCGGATCGTGCCGCCATACATGCTGATCCCCCCGCCGCCGCGGTCGCCGGCATTGATCACGGTATTGCTTTCGACCCGGCAGTTGATAATCAAGCCGTAGTTGCCGCGGGCGTAAATGCCGCCGCCCTGTTGCACCGCCGTATTGCCCGCCACGATGCAATTCGAAAGTGTGCCGCCGGATGACGTGCCGCCCCCGATATATACCGCGCCGCCGTAATTATCGTTGGCGCCGCCAACGCCGTTGCCGTTGGTAAAGGCCAGACCGGCCACGACCGCGCCGGTATGATTCAGGTAAAGGCAGGCCACGCTGCCTTGGCCGTCCAGCACCGTGTTGGTCGGGTCGAATTCGCCGTCGTTCCAACTGCGCAGGTATATGGCGGATGTCAGCACTATGTTGTTGGTCAGGCGGTATTGGCCGTTGGATACCAGCACGGTTCCCTCGGCGCCGGCGGCGTTGACGGCCCACTGGAGATTGGTGGAGGCGGTCTCCCAGGAGGTGAACGGATGCTGCGCGTAAGTGTTGGTGCAGGTCTCCGGCGGGCGGACATAATGCGTATCCGCCGCCAGCAGGATGGGCGATAACCAGGCAATCGCGAATGCTTTTTTCATAACTGCGCCTTTCAATAATGCAGTCCAGGTTGTCCCGGGCATTGTAATGTATTCAAGCGGAAAAGTTAATCATTTTTCACAGCCGGCGCCCCCGGGTTGCGTTCCGCGAGGCAGATGGCGTCCATCCAGATGATTGCCGGCGCGCTGATGGTGATGGCGGTGAAATCGCGGTAGGCGGCGGAGAGCGGATTGGTTTTAACGCCGGACATTTCCGCCAACGTCCACTCGCGGCCGACATGGAACGTTTTTGCGCCAAGCCCGCGCAAAACAATCCGCACGGGAGTATGCTCGTTTTCCGCGCGCAGCCAGGCGGTAAAGTCGAAGTTCCGGCCTTCCTCCGCCGGTATGCCGAATCCGGCGCGCTGGTAAGGCGTGGAAGCCGTTGCGCCCGCCGCCGGCGCCATCCGCAATGACACCCGGCCGTGAAACGGATTGAGCTCGTCCTGGCGCCAGGGGGCCGCCGGGGTTCCCAGGCGCGCGTCAAGGGCGCTGTCATCCATCCCGCGCGGCTGCCAGTAATCCGGCCAGCCGGGCAGGCGCGCATCTTCGAAACTGGGATTGGGCACGCGGTTTTGCGACTTGGCCGTGTTGGTTGCCGGGCCCAGGTCCTGCAGGGAAATATCCTTGAGAAAGAAGCGTCCGCCGGCCGGCGCGTTCCAATAAATTACCAGCCTGACGGATTCCGGGTGGTCGGCGTGCGCTAGCAGCACGCGCTCCACCGCCTGCCATTCCGACTGCGCCGGTTTGCCGCATCTCACCCCGGGTAATTCTTCCGACGCGTCCCCGTCATCCGCCGCCCGCAGGGACAGACCTGCCGCCGGCCCGCCGCCTGCATTTTCGTAACGCACGGCGGCGGAAAGGCGATACCGGTGATATGGGATCAACAGCATGGGCCGGGAGCGCGCGTAAATGCCGCCCCCTGCTGCGCCATCCAGCGCCAGCATCCGGCCCGGCGCTGCCCCGGGCGCCTTGGGGAAATTCACGCGCCGGCTGTCGCGCTCGCGGATCAGCCAGGCGGAAACATCCTGGAACAAGGCGTCCGGGACCATGTTTTCCGGGGAAGCATCGGTCTCGATCCCGCCCGCCAGGTCTGCCCGGCCGGCCTGGATGCGCAGGTCGTGTTTCCGCCAGACGTTGGCGATCTGGGCGCCGTCCACCCGGTAAACCCGGGTGGACAGGGCGGGGAACTCGGCGCTGAAAACCCCTTCCCGGAATACGGCCTCCTCTCCGTCAAACAGGGAGGCCAGCCGGTGTTCGCCTTCCAGCCAGGGCAGGGCGCACCGGATCCGGACAGAATATGATGATCCGTTGAGCAAGATCAGCAGGGGGATATCATCCGGCCCGGCCAAAAGGGCGGCCTGGACGGCCCTGACGGCGCCGTGGCCGCCATCATCCGGTTCAAACCACACTTGCTGGGCCGGCCGCCGCCGGAGCAGGGCCGGTGCCAGAACTTGTACTTCCCGGGCCAGTTCCGCCAGGCTGGCATCCGTAGCGGCATGCCGCCACGGCCAGGAAAAATAATTAATGCCTTTGGCGCCGTGGATCAGCATGATGTAGAGTTGCGCGCGGTTTTCGGCCGCCGTCATGGGGACGGCCTGGGCGCTCCAGTTAAGTTCCATGGTCGGCATGAGCCAGAGCGGCTTGCGGTGTTTTGCCGCCAGCCGGTCATTATGTTGCAGCATCGCCGCAAGGGAGCCGGACGTAGCGGCGGAATCCGGCTGGACCAACCAGTAATTAAACGAAGCAAAAAACGATTGATTGTCCAGCCACTCCATCCGGTCCGGCAGCATCCCGCCGAAATTGAGAAATACCGGCTTGTAGGGGTCCAGCCGGACAATATTTTTCATCATATCGTTGATAATCTGCGCCAGGGGCACATTGCCCGGCTGCACGATGACGTCCGAGGGCTCGTCAATCGCCAGGTAGGCCGCCACCGCCGGGTGGGCGCGGGCGGCCGCCATCACGGCGGGCAGGTCGTTGGCTTTCCAGTCATGATAATTTTCGACGAACCGGGGATAAATCCAACGCCAGACACGCTGGTTGGCGGCATCGCGCTGGCGCGTGCTTTTCGGGTGTTCCACGACCATGATCCCGTGTTTCTCCGCGGCCGCCAGCAGCGAATCGTGTCCCACCCGTTCCGCCACGGCGGCGTTATCGCCGTCCGATCCGTCAAACCTGGTCCAGCGGATGACGGTGTTGAAGCCCAGCGCTTTCAGATGCGCCAGGTCCAAGTCGGCGGAATGCGCCGGCATCCAGCAGACGCCAAACGGGAAAAACGGCTTGTCGCCGATCAGGACGCAGCGGCTGAAATGATCAATTTTGACTTCCCGGCCGGCTGGCACCGGGGGGAGCTTGTTCAAAACCGCAAGCTTCCGTTCCGGCCGTGCATCCGCTGCGGCATTATTGATTTGGACCTCCAGCGTGTACCTGGCCGTCGGCAATTCCCCCAGGGGGATAGCCGCGCGCCAGACGCCCGGGGCGGCCGGCTGTGCCGGCCCGTCCCAAACATTCGTTCCGACCGCATCCATCAGCACGGCCTGCACGCTGGCGTCCGGCGGCGGTGGTTGGCCGCCGGCGGTTTCAACATACAGCACCGCCTGCGTTTCGAGCGTATAATAAGAGCGGTCGAGCCATATGGAATACTGTTCCATGATGGCGCCCTGGCCATGCGCCATGGTTTGCGACCAAGTTCCCATCTCATCCTGCAGCTTCAAGGTCACTTCCGGCCGGGGAATGTATTCCAGCGGGCGTTTCAATTCAATAGCGACATCGCGCTGCTGTTCGCCAGGTTCCAGCGCCACATTGGTTGTCATTGCGACCGGCTGCCCGGGAACCGATTCGTCCCGTAAATGCAAGGAAACCATGCCGCCGGCATCTGCGGAGTCATTGGCCAGCCCGATGCGCACCAGGCTGACGTATTCACCCGTTTGATCCGTGGTGGGGCCGGCCAGAACGAACGTCAGGCGCGGCGCAAACGGGCGCAATTGGCCGGCAGGAGGCCAACAGGAAGGCAGGTTTGCCAATCGTCCAAAACGTGCCGGTTCGGCGAATTTCCTGAGCACCGGCGCCCAGGAAGTGATTTCATTCGGATGTGTTTCCAGGCGGCAGAAATTTACGCGCCATTCCGGCGCCGCTCCCGCGGCATCGTGAAAATAAAACAAAGGCAGCGCCATTTCAACGCTCCATCCGTCGGCGGCAGCCGCGCCGGCGGCGCGCCAATGCATAGCATGACCGGGATTGGCGTCAAGCCCTTTCTGGTCGGCCAGCATGTGGCCGAACCGGTTGACGGCGAACCGGAAATGTCTTTTGCCGGCCGTGCCCGGGTCCAGGTGGAACTCCACGCAATCCTGCCTGGTATTCAGCAGCGGCGCCTGCGCCGCGGCATCGTCCAGCAGGGTGTTATCCAAGGCCGCAAACCCGACAAAAAGCCAGGCGCCATCCGTTGCGATTCTGGCCGCCGTGGATTGTGCCGGATCATCTCCGGACGGCATCACCAGGCGTAATTCCGCGGCAGGGCAATCCTGCCAGAAATCCTCATCCAGGCGGCCGTCAATCCGGGGGCGGGCCTCGGGGCTGATTAATAACGCCGCCATGGAGGGCAAGACTGGCTCGCCGGTTATTTCTACGGCGCAGCCTGGCGGGACCAAGCCTACGCACGCGGCCACCAGGATGATGGCCAGAATGGTTTTCAAGTTTGGCATATATTCATCAGCCATAGCGCACTCCCGCCGGACTTAGCCCGCCGGATTCCACCGGGCCGTTTGGTGGCCATGGGAATGCCAATAATCCGCATACTAGCCCAAACTGCCCGGGAAAGTCCATAGCCGAGAGTGCATTTTGTTTAACATTCAATCCCGCTTGCGCTAACAAGGTCAATCCGGTAAGCTTCCGGCAAGGCAGACCATGCGCACGGATGCGACCATAATCGCCGATATCGCCAGAATATCCGGGGTGTTGCGACCGTTTTCACCCATCGCCAGCGCGCGGCTGCCGCTGCCGGCGATGGACCTGCCTCGCGAAATCCTGTTGATGCGGCGCTCGCCGCAAATTCATCCCAGCGCCATTCCGATCATCCACCCCGACCGATTCATGCTGGCCTTGATCCTGCGCGGCGAGGGTACCGCGGTGATCAACAAAGTTGCTTTCCACCTGCATCCGCGCCAGGCATTGCTGGTGTTTCCGCACCAGTTTCATCATTTCACCGGCCTGGACAAACACGATTTCCTCTGGCTTTTCTGTTCCTTCCGTATGGCCTGCGCCCGGGATATCATCGGTTTGAAAAACAACCCCGCGCCCATCAAGCCGGAAATGTGGCCCCTGGTCCAGGCGCTGGTCCGCGATTATTGCGATCCGGACCGTATGCGGCCCCGGCTGCTGGGCCGGATTGCCGTTAGTTTATGGTCGCTGCTCCTGGCGCTGTCCGACTGCATGTCGCTCAATACCGTAAAAACCGCCGCCCCGCCGGAACATCCCGTGCGCGATTTGGAATTCCTGGAAAAACTGCAGACGTTTCTGGTGGATCATCTGCGCGATCAGATCAGCGCGGAACAGGTCGCCGGCCATCTCGGGGTGTCCCGGCGCTGTCTTTACCAGCGTTTCCAATCACTGATGGGCATGGGCTTGAACAAGTATCTCCAGCGGCTGCGGATGCAGCAGGCTGCCGGCCTGATCAGCACCACCGATTTGACTTTATCCCAGGTCGCCGACCAGGTTGGCTACACTTCGGTGTTTTCATTCAGCCGCGCATTCAAACGCGCCTTGCGCCTGGCGCCCAGCGCCTACCGCGCCGCTCATGGTCGGAAGTGAGTCCCCTTCAGCATGATTGGCGATCGGTGAATATTGCGCTTGCAGTGCGCAAGATTCAGGTTGTAACATGCCCCCTGTTTCAGGAAATTCCCTGCACGAAGGAGGATCGGGCAGACGTGCGCAATACACCCATAGTCCCGGTTGATTGGCAGGCCAGATGGATCTGGCTGCCCATGGCGCCGGAGCAGGTGCAGACTACGCTGCAATTCCGCCGGGAATTTGAGTGGCATGCGGACATGGGCGCTGCCGGCCGGTTGCTGATTTCCGCCAGCCATATTATGTCAGCGGCGGCCCGCGGGAAGTCCGCGCGCCGCTGAAAGCGCCTGGTCGGCATCTTATTGTATTGGAATCGTTTTAATCATGGATCGCATCGGTACTTTTCTCAATCAACACGCCAACGAGATTGTTTCCAATCTGAACGACCTGGTAGCCGTCAACACCTTTGCCGGCAATAAGGCGGGCCAGGACCGGACCCAATTGATGCTCCGCGATTTAATGCCTGCCGGCTATACGCTGGAAATTGACCGGCATACAACCTGCGGCGATGTTTTCATCTACACCTACCCGGCGCCGGGCGTCCAGCCGGTTGCTCTGCACGGGCATATTGATACCTTGTGCCCGGATGATCCGGCCTTTAATTCCGCCAGCGAGCGCGCTGGCCGGATTTACGGTCCGGGCGCGCATGACATGAAGGCCGGGCTGGTCACGCTGGTCTGGGCGTTGCGGACGCTGGCGCACCTGGACTGGCTGAAGCGGATGCCGCTGATCGTTATTTTCAACACGGACGAGGAAACCGGATCGAACAACTCCAAGCGGCATTTTTTGGGTCTGGCGGAGCGGCAGGCGCAACTGGGCGTCAAGTTTGAATGCGCGGCCATGAACAACACTCTGGTTACCACCCGCAAGGGCATCGCGCGGTATGTGCTGACCGCCCGCGGCCAGTCCGCCCATTTCGGCAATCTCAAGACCGCCAAAATCAGCGCCATCCAGGAAATTGGCGAGAAAATCCGTTTGGTGGAGTCGTGCAACCGGCCGGACGGCCAGGTTGCCGCCAACGTGGGCAAAATCAGCGGCGGCGTGGCCGGCAATGTCGTCGCCGAGCTGGCCGCCATGGAGTTCGAGTTGCGTTTCTGGGATGCCGGGATTATGCGCAATACGCTGGCCGATGTCCGGCGCCGGGTGATGGAACCGGCCGTCCCCGGCGTGCGCCTGGAGTTGGAGGAGACCTCGCTGATTGCGCCCTGGCAGCCAACGCCTGCATCCCGGCGGATTTTCGAGATGGCCCGCGCAGTCGGGCGGGACATGGGAATGGATTTGGCGGAAGAAAAGCGCGGCGGCATCTCCGACGCCAACTGGGTGGCCGCCGCCGGCATACCGGCAATTGACGGCTTCGGACCGGTCGGGCAGGGGGATTGCACCCGGGAGGAGTTTGTCGTGCGCGAAAGCCTTTTTCAACGCATCGAATTGACGGCACGGTTTCTGGCAAAGTTTTTCAACGTCCATGCCGGAAACAGAACACCAAGCCCAAAAGAAAGGATATGATGAGCATTAAAATTATCACGGATTTCGATGGCGCCTGCCCGCATTCGGCAAAAGGCGTGAAGCGCGGCCGGGGCGGCCAATGGATAATTTATCCCGGCACCCGCCGCGGGCCGGGTCTGGGCGAAGAGATTCCCGGCAAGGGCTCGCGTTTTTCCACCCGGCTGCTGAACACCGGGAAAGCGGCGGCAACGATGACGCTGGTCGTGGATTGGGATACGCCCGCCCGGACCGAGCATCACGATCTGGGATTTATACGGCATGAAACTGACGCGGAATGGACGATGATCCCCGGCCGACGGGAAGGCGCCCGCGTGGAATACTATCTGCAGCTTGCTCCCGGGCTGACCCACCTGGGCCTGTTTCCGGAATACAACGTGGAGCAATTGGCCGGGTTTGTGCGTGAGTTGCGGACGCAGGGCGTGCGCGTGGAAATCGCCGGCCGCAGCCGCGAACGCCGGCCGCTCTGGCTGATCCATTTTAAATCGCCGAATCCCAAGGCCATGCCGTTTTTCATCCAGGCGCGCGACCATGCCTACGAGACGGCCGGGTCGTATTCCGCCGAAGGCGTGGCGCGGTTCCTCGCTTCGGACGATGCCGTGGCCCGTTACCTGCGGGAAAAATTCAGCGTCTATATCATGCCGATGACCAATCCGGACGGTGTGCATAACGGCATGAGCCAGCGCACCTGGGAACGCGGTCCGCGCATGGACCAGGTGTTCGACATTCCGGACAGCTCCCTTAAAACCGTCAGGCGGATAGTGGATAAAATCAAGCCCGGCGTGTACCTTACCTTCCATAACTGGACGCTGAAATTCACCGACGGCATGCTGTACGGCCGGCATGACGATGTGGCCGAGTCGTTCCGGCGGCTGATGCCGGCGGACGCCGCGCACCACAAACATTGGGATATGCGCCCGTTGGGATACGCGCAGATGAAAAAATTGGGCCTGGCCGACCTTTCCGCTTACGTCCGCCGGGGCGGCAAACCGGCCGGCGCGGACGACATGGACAAGGCCTTGAACATTCTCAGCGCCCGCATCAGCCATTGGATCGTCTATTGCGAGGAAATCCACGGCGGCATCGGCATGGCTCTGGAATTTCCATGGTTCGGATTGAATACCGCCGAAATGCGCGACAAGGGCCGCCGCGGCTTCATAGCGGCGGCGCTGGCCGTCGTAGAAACGCGGAAATTGTGAAAAAAAGGGGAATTGAGAGCAACCGCGCTGATGGCCTGTCTGCGTGCGGACACGTAAAGGCTGGCAGTCTGTAGCGGCGCCACGGCTTGGTGCAACCGGATGCCGAACACCGTTCGGCTGCTACATTTCAGTCCTGTAGTAGCGCCACGGTGTGGCGCAGCCGGAAGCTGTAATGGAACGGCTCGCCGCCGGAGCAAATTGGCTTAGTAAAAATCAACAAACCAGGGAGAAACAACCATCATGAATAAGCGGCAGACGATAGACAAATTGCTGGGCGCGTTATCGCCGGAGGAGAAGGCGGCGCAATTAATGGTCCTGGGTTATACCGGCTCCTTTATCGAGCCGGAATTGCTGGAGTTTATTGACCGCTACGGCCTGGGCGGGCTGCGCCTTTCGCCGTTCCTGGCCCGAAAGTTCATCCGGTACCTGCCGGATGGGTCGCCCGGCGTCAAGACTGTCCTGCGGCCGCCGGCCCCGCGCGAAAAATTATTCGACGAGTCCATCCCGCCGCCCTACGTGACGGCGCCGGAATACGCGGAGTTGTTGAACGTCTTCCGGCGCCGGGCGCTGGCCCGGCGGCATGCCGTTCCGCTGCACATGGTGATTGACTTCGAGTCCGGCGAAGGCTCGAATTTCGTGCCGCATGGCATGATCACCCCGCCGGCCTGCATGGGATTCGGCGACCTGGGCGACGCCGACCTGGTGCGCCGGGTGTCGTTCATCGTCGGCAAGCAGCTCAAGGCCATCGGGATTGACATGCTGCATTCGCCGGTCGTGGATGTGAACACCAATCCCCGCAACCCGGAAATTTATACCCGCTCCTACAGCGCCGACCCGGAAACGGTGATTAAATGCGCGGGGGCGGCGGTGGAAGGTTTCCGGCGGGCGAAGATGATTGCCTGCCTGAAACATTATCCCGGCCGGGGCGCTTCGGCGGATGACGCGCACTTCGGCGTTTCGGCTGTGACACTCGACCGGGACACCATGTGGCGCGTGCACCTGGCGCCCTACCGCGCGCTCTGCGGCAAAAAAGGCGCGCCGGCGGTGATGCTGGCCCATGCGATTTATCCGCACCTGGACCCGAGCAATGAAATCGCCACCGTGTCGCCCAGGATTGTCAACGGGATTCTGCGGGAGGAAATCGGTTTTGAGGGCGTGGTTACCACGGATTCCATGACCATGGGCGGCCTGATGGCCAAGTATGACGTGGGCGAGGCCTGCGTCCGCGCGCTGGAGGCCGGGGTGGACATCCTGTTGCTCAAGGATGACAACGTGCTGCGCTGGGAAATGCACGCCGCGCTCGTGGCGGCCATCCGCGGCGGCCGCATCACGGAAGAGCGGGTGAACCAGTCGCTGCGCCGGATTTGGAGCATGAAATACGACTACGGCCTGTTCGACCGGGGCGGCCTGGTGGATCCGCGCGCCGTGGACGCCGCCATTCACAAGCCGCAATACCGTAAAACCGGGCTGGAAGCCGCGCGCCGCGTGATCCGCGTGCTGCGCGACGAGCAGAATTTGCTGCCGCTGCGGCCGTCCCGGAAAATCCTGCTGGTGGACCGCGTAACATACAATCAACGGGCGCACAATGACAGTTGGAACCATCCGGGCCTGCTCTGGGAATGCATCCTGAAGCATGCCCCGGACGCCGGATACATTGATTACACGCCGCAGACCACCGCCGCCGCCGCCAAAATCATCCGGGAGGTGGCCGGGCATTTTGACATCATCGTGGCGACCGGCAGTTTCTCGCGCGGACTGGAAAACGACACCAAGCCTTTCCTCCGGGATTTGCTCCAGTTCGGCAAGCCGGTGGTGCTGATCGCCACCGTGCCGTACGCGGAACTGCTGATTCCCGACGAACTCCGCACGGTGGTCATCAGTTACGGCCTGATGCGCGACAGCGCGGAAATGATCGCCGAATTCCTGTTCGGGGGCTGAGTTTGCGATGCACCCGGGCCGGAGATGAGGAGGCGGGTCGGCCGGCAGCCCCACCGACTTGAGCAACAAAACGCCGCTATACCTTGATGGATAATATGATGTGAAAACCAAACCCGCGCTTCAAAACGGAACGCCGACCGCCCCGGGCTGCCTGTCGCCCGCCATCCCGCCCCAGCCGCCGGAAACAAGTTGGCGGTTCATCCGCGAATTGCAGCAGCCGCTCCATCATCGGCCCATTCCCTGGGAGCGCCGGCGGCCGCGCGCGGGCGAGATTGATTTGCGCCGCGGGGTCCGGCTGGACTGGCAATTTCCCGATCCTTACGGTCTGCTGGACACAATGCATGCCGATTTCCGGCGGTTCCTGCGCCTGGGCGGCATTCCGGAGCAGGGCGCCTACCGCATTGCCACGGGTCTGATCCGCACTGTCATCCCCGAGACTTATCGCGTGGAAGTCACCCGCACGGAATGCCGGGTGCTGGCCGGCGACACGGAAGGCATCCGGCGCGGCCTGGTGTTCCTGGAGGACGAATTGCAGCGTAATGGCGGCCCGTTCCTGCAACCATGTGTCACGCGGAAGACGCCGGTCATCCGCACGCGGCTTTCGCGCTGCTTTTTCGGGCCGATCAAGCGTCCGCCGAAAAACCGCGATGAACTGGCCGACGATGTTGATTATTACCCTGCGGAATACCTTAACCGGCTGGCGCATGATGGGGTGAACGGTTTGTGGTTGACGGTGGAGTGGAAGGACCTGGTTCCGTCCGGCCTGTTTCCCGGCGCGGGCCGCGATGCCGCCCGGCGGTTCGCCAAGCTGAACCGGACGATTGACAAATGCGCGCGCTATGGCATTAAAATTTTCATTTTCTGCATCGAACCGGCAAGCATCCCGCCCGACAGCCCGGCGCTCAAGCGGCATCCGGAACTGGCCGGACATCATGTCAGCGGCAATGCTTATTTCTGCGTCAGTTCGCCCGCCGGCTTGCGTTACGTGGAGGAAACCACGCGCAAAATCTTTACGGCGGCGCCGGGGTTGGGCGGGATGGCCGTGATCAGCGTCGGCGAGCGTCCGACGCATTGCTATTCCGCCGGTACGCGCGACAACCGGTGCCCGCGGTGCTCCCGCCGGCAGCCGCGGGAGGTGCTGGCGGATTCGCTGGCCGCCATGGAGCGCGGTATGCACGCGGTCAACCCGGCGGCTGAGCTGATTTCCTGGCCTTATTCCCAGTACATTGGCTGGGGCGAAAAATTGACGGCGGATGCCGCCGGCCATGTGCCGCCCAAAGTCATCCTGCAGCATAATTTCGAGTCGGGCGGACGCGCCCGGCAGTTGGGCCGGACGCGTTATCTCGGCGACTACTGGCTGGCGTATATCGGCCCGAGCCGGGTTTTCCGAGATTGCGCCCGGCGCGCCGCGGCGTCCGGCACACGCATGTCGGCCAAACTGCAGGTCGGGTGTTCGCATGAAACGGCGACGGCGCCGTTCGTGCCGGTGCCGGGCAACTTGTACGCCAAGTACCGCGCCATGCACCGCCTGGGCGTCAGCGGCGCGATGTACGGCTGGTATTTCGGCACATATCCCTCGCCGATGACGCGCGCGGCGGGGGAACTGGCATTCGCGCCGTTCCCGCGGTCGGAGTCGGAGTTTTTAACGCATCTGGCGCGGCGCGACTGGGGCCGGCATGCGGCGCGCGTGGCGAAGGCCTGGCAGTGGTTCCAACAGGGGTACCGCCAGTTTCCCTATGCGGCTATGGCCGGCTATTACGGGCCGTGTCATGACGGGCCGGTCTGGCCCCTGTACTTGATCCCCCGCGATCTGCCGCTGGCGCCGACCTGGCAGATCAAGCACGGGGTCAGCGGCGACCGGATCGGAGAAATGAATTGCTACTCCCATACCACGCGTGAGTTTCAACAATTGCTGGCGGGGATGGCGCGGGATTGGCGGCGGGGGATGCAGTTGCTGGCGCCGCTGCGGCAGGCTTTCCGCCGCCAGCCGGAACGGCTGCGCGACCTGGGCGTGGCGGAGGCGTTGGGCATCCAGTTCAACAGCGCCAGCCATATCCTGGATTTCTACCTGCTGCGCGAGGATTTGCCCTTCCAGACGCCCGCGCGCCAGCGGCAATCCCTGCGCCGCATGCGCCAGATCGTCCAGGATGAAATCCGGCTGGACCGGCGGCTGCTGGACCTGGCCCGGGCCGATTCCCGCCTGGGGTTCCATTCGGAAGCCGAGGGCTACAAGTACCATCCTGCGTTGATCCGCTGGCGCATGCGGCAGTTGGAGAAATTGCTGCGCGTGGAATTCCCGCGCGTCGCGACACAGATTGCCGCGCGCCGGCCGTTGTTTGAAGGTTATGCTTTTCCGCGCGCGGCGACGGCGGCGGATGCCGAACGCAGTTCGGCCGCTACAGTGGGGAAGACGGATGCCGAACGCAGTTCGGCCGCTACAGTGGGGAAGGCGGATGCCGAACGCAGTTCGGCCGCTACAAGGGGGAAGACGGATGCCGAATGCAGTTCGGCCGCTACCGCGGGGGAAACGGTTTATCATTGCCGGCGGTTTGCCATGCCGCCGGCGATGAACGGCCGCCCGGTCGGCCCTGCCTGGGATGCGCTGCCGGAGCAGGCATGCCAGGTGGTGATCAGCCCGCACGCCTACTGGTCCAAGGCGTTGTCCGACACCGAACACGCGCCGCGCAAAACCCGATGGAAGGCCGGGCATGATGGACGCAATTTGTACGTGGGGATTGTTTGCGCGGAACCGGACATGGCGCGTCTGCGGATGACGGACGATGGAAACGGCCATATGCCTTATCCCTGGTGGGACAACGATTGCGCAGGCGTCATGCTCGAGCCGCGGCGCCTCTGGCCGTGCCAGACATTGTTGGCCAACGCGCGGGGCGGCCGCTGGCAGCGCTGGAAGTCGCCCGACGGCGAGCCCTGGCAGGCCGCCGCCTGGCGCGGCAAACAGGAATGGTCGTTGATCCTGCGCATTCCCCTGAATTTTTTGCGCGAGCGGGATCTAGCGCGCCGGCCGCTGCGCCTGGATGTTATCCGGGCGGTGCCGTCGGCGGAGATGAACCAGGAGCGGATGATTCGCTGGCGCCCGTTCCATCCCTGGCTTTCCCGCCTGGCGCTGCGCACGGACAATCCGGGCGACCTGGGCTGGATGGTTTTGGATGAATAATCACAACGCTCAACTTCGACCGCCGTCCACCGAACCCTGAACCTTGAACCTTGCCCGTCGAACCATGACCATTGCTTCGCTGAACGGCAACTGGGAATTTCAACTCGACCCGGAAGATGCGGGCCGCCGGCAGCGCTGGTGGCGCAGGGACGGCCTGGCCGACCGGATCAAGGTGCCCGGCTGCTGGCAGGCCCAGGGCTTCGGCGGCGCCTTGAAGCATACCATATCGCAGATGGGGCATCCGGCGCTGCAGGTGGAACGTCATGGCTACCGGGGCGCCGCCTGGTATCGCAAAGTTTTCCGCCTGCCGGAGGAATGGCAGGACCGCCGGATCCGGCTGCACTTCGGCGGCGTCCATCCCCGCGCCGAATTCTGGTGCAACGGGCATTACCTGGGGCGGGACCCCGGCGGCTTGCTCGAATTCGCTTTTGACATCACCAGCTTTGTCCGGCGCCGCGCGGAGAATGTTTTGACGGTGCGCGTTGCCGAACACCGGGGCGGCGCTTGGATTTCGGCCTTTGACGGCGGAATTTACAATTGGGCCGCAATCTGGAGCGGCTTGTACCGCGGGGTGTCGCTGCAGGCTTGCGGCGCGGCGTGGGTGGATAATTTCTGCATCCTGCCATGCCTGCGGCGGAAACTTGTCCGGGTCAATGCCGTGATCGGACAGTCTGGCTTGCGGGGCAGGACGCTGACCGCCCGGATCAGGATTGTCGCTCCGGACGGCAAGCTCGCGGCGGAAATCAGCCGGCCATGCCCGGCGCGCCGCGGCCGCGCGACCACGGCGGCGGCGGAAATTCCGCTCCAGCAGGTTGTGCCATGGTCGCTGGAGACGCCCCGGCTTTACCAGGCGCAGGTGATCTTGATGGATGGTTCGCACATCCTGGATGAGCGTACGGAGCGGTTCGGACTGCGGGACATCGCCGTGCGCGGACGCCGGATCACCCTGAATGGCCGGCCGGTATTCCTGCGCGGCTTCGGCTGGAACATGGTCTTTCCGCGCACCTTGAGCCCGGACTTGGATAAAAACTATATCCGGAAGCAGTTGCGCACGGCACGCGAGTTCGGGTTCAACGCAATTGACACCTACAGCTTGCCGTACCGCGAATTGCTCGATACGGCCGATGAGGAGGGCATGTTGATCCAGGTGTTCCCGGGCGACATTTCCGGCACGGCTTTGACCCGCTGGGCGCATCTTGAACAACTCATGCGCCAGGCGATGAACCATCCTTCCATCATGGCCTACGGCTGGAGCGCCGAGCAATACGGCAACGATCGCCGCCTGGTGGACAATCTGGACCGCCTGTATGACTTCGCCAAAAAAGTTGATCCTACCCGGCTGTCCCTGGCGCGGGATGGCAGCCAACTGGTGAATTTCGGGCATGGCAAAACCGATTTTGAGGAGCCGGCCTGCTGCTACCGCGGCTGCTATTCGGACAAGTTATTGCGGCGGGCGACCACCAAGCCGGTTTTGCTGCACGAACTGGGCTGGTTTTCGTCATACCCCAATCCGGCCCTGAAACGCAAGTACCGCAACCTGCCGCTGCTGCCATTCCATATCACTTACGCCGAAAAAGTAGCGCGGCGGCAGGGCGTGATCAAGCTGTTGCCCGAATTCGTCCGCAATTCCGAACGGTTGCAGGCCATGGAACGAAAAATGGCGGTGGAATGCCTGCGCAAGACGGCGGCCATTACAGGCTATCATCTCTGGATGGGGCATGATACCGCATCGGCGGTGGAGGGCATCTGGGATGATTTCGGCGACCCGAAGAACGTTTCCGCGGCCGAATGCCGGCAATACAACGGCGATACGGTGGTGCTGATGCGGCAGGATTTCCGGGGGCTGGCCGCCTGGGTGGCGCCGCCGGACGATTTGCCGGAAATCAATCCGCACGATATCTGCCGCGAATGGCAGGGGCGCAACCTGTGGGAAGGCGAAACCCTGAAAGCAGATATTCTGACTTCACATTACGGCTTCCAGCCGCTCCGGGGCGCGGCATTGCGGTGGACGCTGACGGCGCAGCCTGCCGGCCGGACGCTGGCGTCCGGGATGGTGAAAAATTTAAGCGCGCGCGCCTGCACCACCAGCCGCCTGGCCCAACTGCGTCTGCGGATACCGCGCTTGCGGCAGGCCGTGAAAATGACGCTGCGGGTGGAACTGCGCGCCCGCGACACCAGCGCGGTCAATCAGTGGGACTTCTGGGGGTTTCCCCGGGCGCCCGGCGCGCCGCCGGGCGGCTGGCGCGGGATATACGGCTACGGCAAGGGCGCGCGCGCGGAATACGGCATGGACCTGGAAAATGCCGGGGTTGCCCGCGCGCCTCATTTTTTCGCGGATTTGCCACGGCTGCCATTCTCCGGCCACCATCTCCCGACGCCAGGGGCGGAGGTCAGGCTGGTAATCAGCCTCAACCAATTGTCGCTGGGATTGATTGATTACCTGCAGCAGGGCGG